>JAYRWN010000143.1:0-5355 GCA_041917975.1 Saprospiraceae bacterium
CCGACCAGAAGGTTTGATAACGCCCCTTGATTACTAAGATTGGTTACCCAGAGATTCTTGATGAGGTTTATCCAGCGATAACCGGGAGCTCCGGCCTGCCAGTACTCGATCCTAGTCAGATCAGTTTGGGTGAGATTTTTTTGTTTTTCGATCACTTGGGCTATTTCCTTGGCTTCATCCCTTGGTGGTGGATTTAAGCGAAATGTTTTAACCTCTTGTACCAGCCAGGGCTTCCATTGTCCGGCATGCGGCTCGACCTGAGCACATAGCACCTGCATGACTCCCAGGCTTAAACACCACAGCAATAAGTTCTTTTTAGTCATAATTTTGTTTTTTTTACGCCAAATTATTTGACCAGCTTCTACCGCCGGCGGCTCAGTCTACCGATAACCTACTTTGGCCCACAGAAGTATTCCCAAAGAAGGCCTAACATCTACCAGGGTGTTTTAAAAAAATAAAAGTTCCATTGGTAGGATTGGAAGGATATTTAGTAGACAAAAAACCTTCCCCGGTAGACTTACTCTGTGACGGCCGGGAAAAAAAGAGAACTTTGAAGTTATGGCCTTTCATTTTGAACGACAGCGGGTTACCTTATTTCTGCGGATAAGTCTGGCCTATCTGATTTTGTGGATGATTATTGATCTTGCAAAACAGACAGATCAATTCCTCCAGGTGTTGGTGAATAATTTATGGCGGGTCGTTTTTATTGCCGGGGTAAACTACTTATTATATGAGATCATTATAGCACGCCTGACCTGGAAAAAAATACTCCGTTCGCTCGCCTTGTTAATCTCACCGATGTTGTTATTGACCATTGGCTTTTGCGGATGGCGCTATTTCGGCTTCCTGTTAAGTTTATTCACCCCACAGACCAGCGCGAATGCCATGACGGTGGAAGACTTTAGCTACAATGCCCCTTTTACCTTTTTTTCAGTTGTTTTTTTCGGGGTCATCCGGCATTATGTGGATTATAACCAACTCAAACAGGATGCTCAGCAATTACGTCTGGAAAAACAAACCGCGGAATTAAATTATTTGAAATCACAAACCAATCCTCATTTCCTGTTTAATACCTTGAATAATATTTACGGCCTTTCCAGGGATAAATCCGATTTGGCTCCCGAATCCATATTGCGTTTATCCAAAATTCTGCGCTTCATGTTGTATGAAACGAGTGGCCCGTTTATTCCTCTTGAACAGGAAGTAAAAATTATTTCCGATTATTTGGAATTGGAAAAATTACGTTACGATGCATCTCTGCAGCTCAGTTTTAGTCATGATGTGGAGGATATGAAACAAGCCTTGCCTCCCTTGTTGCTTACACCTCTGGTAGAAAATGCCTTTAAACATGGGGTAAGTGAAACACGTACAATGCCTTTTATAGATATTCATTTGTCCGTTAAAAACAGGCAGCTGCGGATGGAGGTAAAAAACTCGACCGATGCACCTCAGGTTGAAAAGCCTATTGTTGAAAAAATCGGTTTATCCAATTTAAGAAGGCAATTGGAATTATTGTACCGCGATTATAAATTAACTGTTACGCAGGAGGACGGTGTATTTCGCGCAGAATTAAGAATTAATTTAGCTTCGCATGTCTAAACTTAAATGCATCATTATTGAAGACGAACCATTAGCGGTAAAGATCCTGTCAGATTATATTGCTCAGGTGCCGTTCCTCGATTTGCAAGCGTCCTTTAAAGATGCCATTCTAGCCTTGCAATACCTGCAACATGAGCAACCGGACTTAATATTTCTGGATATTCATTTGCCGAAATTGAAAGGAATTAATTTTTTAAAATCCTTACCGCATCCGCCGGCGGTAATTATGACTACGGCTTATCATCAATATGCGGTAGAAGGATTTAATCTGAATGTGGTAGATTATCTTTTAAAACCTTTTGAATTTGACCGGTTTTTAATCGCAGTGAATAAAGTACGCCTCAGTCCGCATAAATTAAATTCAACCAGAACAGAAGAAGACAAAAATTATTTTTTCGTCAATGTGCAGAAGAAAAAAGTGAAAATACACTTTGGTGATATACTTTATGTAGAAAGCCAGCGCGAATATGTGCGCATCGTTACTATTAAGAAAGAATATTTATGCAAAATGCCTACTCACGAAATAGAACAACTGTTGCCGGCAGATCAATTCATCCGCATCCACCGCTCGTTTATCATTGCATTACCAAAAATTGATTCATTTACTCATGAAGAAATAGAAATAAATGGGGTGATCATACCCATAGGCCGGGGCTATAAAGATGTAGTCCAAAAATTTCTATAATTCATTTCCCCACACTCAAACTCAAACTTACTTTCGTTTAGGTACCGGGTCGTACCCATGACCGCCCCAGGGATGGCAGCGACCAATACGTTTGAGGCCCAGCCAGGTACCTCTGAAAATACCCCAGGTCTCGATAGCTTCAAGCATGTACTGGGAACACGTGGGCGTATAGCGGCAATTACTGCCCAACAACGGAGAAATGGCATACTGATAAAAGCGGATGGGTAAGATAAATATTTTTCTTAGCCACCTCATGGCACAATGGTTTCGGTACGCCGTTTAGGATCAAATAGGAAAAAAGTCTTTTTGCCTGGGGGAATTTTAGCAGAAAGGATGTTGCGCTGATCATCATATAATTCCATCAGCACATCGTATTGAACCTCCAGTCGTCTGATGGTCCCCACCTGGGGTATTTCAGTATAAATCCACAGGGCTAGATAATCATCCGATAATTCCTTGCCTACCAGATGCATGGATTGTGGTACACCATTGACTTTGATTTGCAAATGTTTGGCCAGATAGTTTAACACCATAGAATCTCCACCGGGTATTTCGTATTCTGTGCCTAATTTTAAATTATTAATTAATTTTCCGGAGATGGAGGTTTCCAGGTCATCGACGAAGATGTGGGTGCTGATCTGCAGGGCATTTTCTTCTGCATTGTATTCCAGTTCGCATTTGCTGACATGTATATCATGCCAACTACTACACAGAAAAGAAATTAACCACAATAATAATGTCATGTCTATAGAGATCAGGTATTAAATACGGCGCCTATACGATCCATCATCAGGATCAGCGCAATGCCCGCAGCCATACCCGATACGAATAAATTCCAGGCCCGTTGATGGACTTTAAACAGATGCATAAATATCCATGCTAACAAGGTAATAGCGGCAACAATTCCCAGCTGCCCGGCTTCAATACCCAGATTAAACGAAAATAACGATAACAATAAACTATCATCCTGTGCTAGCAGGCTTTTGAGATAGTTAGAAAAACCCAGGCCATGAATAAAACCAAAGAATAATGCAAAAGCATAATTGAGATAGACGGTATGTGCTTTCTCTACTTCCGCCTTGCGTACCACATTATAAATAGCAGTGGCAAATATTGTAGCCGGAATTAAGAACTCAATGAGAGAAACCGGGACACTGATCAGATTCTGGGCTGCCAGGGCCAGGGTGAGTGAATGCCCGATGGTAAAAGCGGTAACCAGGATGGCCACTCTGCGCCAGTCACGCAATTCGTAAATGGCGCAGAGGGCAATGATGAAGACGATATGGTCGTAAGCTTGCAGGTCAGCAATGTGTTCTAGTCCTAATTGAAAATAAACACTAAATGCTGAACTCAGAAAAACCATCGCGTTAGATGTTCACTATTAATAACGGTAATAATCCGGTTTAAAAGGGCCTTTCACTTCCACACCGATGTATTCGGCTTGCTCTGGAGTTAACTCATCCAGTTCTACACCTATTTTACTGAGATGGAGGTGGGCTACCATTTCGTCCAGATGTTTAGGCAAAGTATATACTTTGTTTTCGTAGTTATCGGCGTTTTTCCAAAGTTCTAACTGAGCCAGTACTTGATTAGTAAATGAATTGGACATCACAAAACTGGGATGCCCGGTGGCACAACCGAGATTTACTAACCGGCCTTCAGCCAGAATAATGACTTGTTTATCCCCAATGGAATACAGATCTACCTGAGGTTTGACCGTATCTCTGGTATGGCCATATTTCGATTTTAACCAGGCCATATCTATTTCATTATCGAAGTGGCCGATGTTGCAGACAATAGCCTTGTCCTTCATGTAGGGAAAGTGATCGGCATTGACTACATTTTTACAACCGGTGGCGGTGACGATTATGTCCGCCTCTTTAACGGCATTAACCATTTTTTTCACCGGATAGCCATCCATAGCAGCCTGGAGGGCACAAATAGGGTCTATTTCGGTGACGATCACGCGGCAACCGGCGCCGCGCAGAGATGCGGCCGTTCCTTTGCCTACATCGCCATAACCGGCGACCACGGCTACTTTTCCGGCCATCATGATGTCGGTAGCCCGCCGAATGGCATCTACGCAGGATTCCTTACAACCGTAACGGTTATCAAATTTGGATTTGGTCACCGAATCGTTCACATTGATGCAGGGCAAGGGCAATTTACCTTTGCGTTCGCGCTCGTACAAACGGTGAACACCGGTGGTGGTTTCTTCCGAGATGCCCCGAATGCCAGCGACTAATTCAGGATATTGGTCCAGGACCATATTAGTTAGGTCGCCACCGTCATCGAGGATCATATTTAGTGGTTTGCCATCTTTAAAGGCAAACAGGGTTTGTTCAACACACCAGTCGTATTCTTCTTCAGTTTCGCCCTTCCAAGCGTAAACGGGAGTACCACGCTCGGCAATGGCGGCGGCAGCATGGTCTTGGGTGGAGAATATATTGCAAGAACTCCAGCTGACCTCGGCGCCCAGTTCTTGCAGCGTTTCAATAAGTACGGCAGTCTGAATGGTCATGTGCAGACATCCAGCTATCCGGGCACCGGCCAGGGGTTTGGTCGAACCATATTTTTGACGCAGGGCCATCAGACCAGGCATTTCGGCTTCGGCCAGCATGATTTCTTTGCGACCCCAGGACGCCAGATTCATGTCTTTGACTTTGTACTTAACTTTGTTTTGTACGGCTTGCATAGGTATAAATGATTTATGAATAAAAACGGTGCAAAGATACACTTATTTGTATTAACACCGCTGATGACAAATTTTATCAATCCGAGAACAAATCCGAGACACAAAAGTTCGGTAACTTATGGTCGTATATCCACTCTTTTGCCGGTTTTTGCAGAACGGCGGGCCGCATCCAGGATCTGCACGACCAGCAGGTTATTTTCCAAGGTATAGGGACTAAAAGCTGATGGTTTTAAACGACCGCGAATGACTTCGGAAAAATAACTGAAGGGATCGGTATAGACCCCGGTTTCTTCCGCCGTGAGAGAGAGCACTTGTTCTGGTGCTTTTTCATTCCTGCGCCAGCGCAGCGTGGAGCGATCTGGGGCAAAGATATAGC
>JAYRWN010000144.1:0-6788 GCA_041917975.1 Saprospiraceae bacterium
CCTAGGCTTGGCAGGTAAAGCTCACCCCACCGTACCCTTCGACGCCCCTACACTCATGGCTTGCCCCGCCCAGGGTACACCAAGCGGACCTGGCCAGTCGGACAGGTATACGGCGGTTCCCCGGTTGCACCGGGACGGGCATGATGTAATGGATTAATCCATGAAAGTCTGCTCAGGGCGTACTATTAGCTAGTAGTCCAGCCAGGATGCATAGCCGCGTTTAGCCAGACGATCCAGCGTGATCGTAGTGGTCAGAATCGGTGACTGGGCCATCGCCCATCCTCTTCTGCGGCCTTCCAGCCGCTGCGCGGTCTCCGGGCGAGTCGAGAAGTTAGAGCTGCGGGTCATCCAGGAGTCACTTGGTCACAATTCATTGAAAACCACTGAAATATATACCGATCTGACCGATGTAAATAAAAAAAGGCACCTAAGTCCTCTGGATTTTCTGGAGAGTTTGTAACTTTAGATATTAAAATATATACGCAATAACATGCGCATATACAGATGTTATAAGCAAGCCTAAAAAACGACAGTGCAACCATCTTGCGGACGTTATAACAGCCAGACTTTCGACTTCCAACCTAACTTTCAGATGACCAATGCTCAGTTAACAATTTCGCAGTAACTCGACTCATAATCAAACCCAAAGCATAAGAATTTGAAACCGCTTCAATAATTTAACAAAATATAGTGGACATTTGTGTCCACTATTAAAATAATTGCTTATCTTTGCCTCATAAAATGACAACAGATGTTTTCAAAAGCTTGTGAATATGGAATTAGGGCATCAATTTACATTGCTCAACAATCACTACTAGACAGAAAAGTGAGTTTGAAAGAAATTTCTGAAGCAATTGAATCACCAATAGCTTACACTTCAAAGATTCTGCAAAAACTATCTCTGAACAGCATTATCAATGCTGATAAAGGGCCAACAGGTGGTTTTTCGATGGATAAAGTGAAATTAGAAAAGGTTAAACTAAGTTCTATTGTATCCGCTATTGACGGAGAAAACATTTATTATGGCTGTGGTTTAGGATTAAAAAAATGTAATGAAAAAATGCCCTGCTCTTTACACAATCAATTTAAAGTGATAAGGGAAGAATTAAAAAAAATGAGTGATACAACTACCATTAAATCATTAGCGGTCGACTTTGAAAAGGGGTTAACCTTTTTGAGACGATAATGGAAATGAATAAAAAAAAATATACGTATGAAATCAAATAATAATCCAAAAATGATACGACTTGAATTAGGAAATACATTCAAGGTATTGCAAGTTACTGGAATTGCCGGGATGAATATGCCTGAACATATTAGCACTAAAGAGGCCGTAATCATTGTTCAAAAAGGTACAGCGATCCTAAAAATGGAAGGAATTAACCATGCACTAAAACTAAACGAATCATTCATTGTACCAGCAGGGCAAAAACACGAGTTACAAATTACAACGGACTTTCAGTCTGTTGTTATCATGGAAAAAGATTCTGAAATAAAATTTATAAACAATTAAAAACATAAAAAATGAGAGAAAATCAAATTATTGGAGAGTTGGTAGCAAAAGACTACCGCACCGCATCGGTATTTAAAAAATACAGCATTGATTTTTGTTGTCAAGGCAATAGAACGATTCAAGAGGCCTGTGATAAGAAAAACATTGATTCAAAAAATGTATTGAATGATCTAGATTCAACAATGCAATCGAAAAGCGAGACTACAACCGATTTTCAATCTTGGCCACTTGATCTATTAGCGGATTATATTGAAAAGAAACACCATAGGTACGTTCAAGATAAAACATTAGAAATACAGCCATATTTAGATAAAATATGCAGAGTTCACGGAGAACACCATCCCGAACTCTTTGAAATTAAAAATGAATTTAATGCTAGTGCAGGTGAACTTGCTGCTCACATGAAAAAAGAAGAGCTCATTTTATTTCCCTTCATAAGAAAAATGGTAAAAGCAAAACAAGAAAGTTCTAATGTAGAAGCCGCACATTTCGGGACAATTAAAAACCCTATACAGATGATGATGGATGAACACACAGTAGAAGGAAATCGCTTCAAGAGGATTGAAGAATTAAGCAACAACTACACCCCTCCTCAAGATGCATGTAACACCTATCGTGTTTCTTTCGCCTTACTTAAAGAGTTTGAACAAGATTTGCACCTGCATATCCATTTGGAAAATAATATTTTGTTTCCAAAAGCCATTGAAATAGAAAAAGAATTAATATGAAAAGTTACGAAACAGTTAGCGAAGCAATTAACGACTTAGTTAAACGGGGATATACACATGATTTCAATGTTCATACAGATAAAGAATGTTTAGTATGCAATACTTCTCTAACCCAACTCTCTCCTGATGATTTTGAAATTGACGAAACCTATCGATTTGAAGGAGACACTGACCCGGGAGATGAAATGATTTTATTTGCAATTACCTCGACAAAGCACAAAATAAAAGGCACTTTATTAAATGCTTACGGTATGTATTCAGATTCTGCCTCTACCAAAATTATTGAAAAATTAGTAAATCATGTTACAACTATGAAACCTTTAAAAAGAGCAGAATATCTTAAAGCATTAAGCAGAGAACACCATCATGGTTTATTGCTCTGCTGGAAAATAAAAACCGGATTTTCTAAAGGCGTTTCAGTTGAAAGAATGAAAAAATACCTTGATTGGTTTTTTACAAATCATTTACAGCCACATTTTGAATTAGAAGAGAAATATATTTTCCCTATACTAGGTAATGAAAATGTTCTAATCAAACGAGCTATCGAAGAACACAAAATAATTTCCCGTTTATTTTGCGATACTTCTCATATTGAAACTTCCATAAAGCAAATACAAGAAGATTTAGAAAAACACGTTCGATTTGAAGAAAGAGTTTTGTTTGATAAAATTCAAAATGCTGCTTCTCCTGAAAATATTGAAGATATTTTAAAACTTCATTCAAGTGAAAAATTCGTAGAAAATACAACGGATGTATTTTGGGAATAAACATGAAAAGGAAAATAATTGTTATTGGAGGCGGGTTTGCAGGTATTGAGTTTATAAAAAAAATAGACGAGACACTGTTTGATGTTTTACTTATTGATAAAATCAATCATCATCAATTCCAACCCCTGTTTTATCAGGTAGCAACTTCGCAACTAGAACCTGCGAGTATTTCATTTCCACTTCGAAACATATTTAAAACCAAGAAAAATCTTCAAATCCGTTTAGCAGAAGTTCTATCTATTGATTCTGCTAATAATAAAATAAAAACAACTATTGGCGAATTTTGCTATGATATTCTTGTAATAGCTATTGGCTGCACAACAAATTTCTTTGGAAATGATGAAATAAGAAGCCATGCTTTTACATTAAAAACCACTTATGATGCAATCAATATTCGAAATCATATACTCCAAACATTTGAGGATATTATTTCAGCCGAAGCAAGCGATAGAGAAGGTTTGTTAAATTTAACAATTGTCGGTGCTGGACCTACTGGTGTAGAGTTGGCTGGAGCATTTGCCGAAATAAAAAACAATATTCTGCCAAAAGATTATCCTGATATCGATTTCACTCATTTCAAAATTACTCTCATTGAAGGAAGTAAAGACACATTAAATAGTATGAGCCTTTCGGCTAAAAGAAATTCAAGAAATTATCTTCAAAAGATGGGGGTTAACATTGTTACCGAAACTTTTGTAAAAGGATATGACGGAAATTTTCTAAAGCTTAGCAATGGAAATATAATAAAATCAAAAACGGTTATTTGGGCAGCAGGTGTTATTGGTAATACAATTAAAGGGCTACCCGATTCCGTTCTAAAAGTTGGTAATAGAATAGAGGTGAATCGAACGAACTTGGTTAACGGAACTGAAAATATTTTTGCAGTTGGCGACATTGCATATATGCAAACACCAAAGTATCCCAAAGGTCATCCACAAGTACCTTCAAATAAATTAGTTTTCTCAAGAACTAGTTTTTGTTTGTTTCAATATCAATCTTAATGAGGTGTCTTTGGTTAAATAAGCCCATACACCCGGACTGGTTTCTAAAAAATGCTGATGGCACCTTAAAACGAATCGGACCGTGGCCAGGAGAAAATACCGACTGGTTTAAACATGAATCACCAAAACGTTACGGACTTGACATCACACATCCGGGAGCGGAAAAATGGTTTACGGATTTAATTGATACCCTGGCGAACAATTGGGGCTACGAGATGATCAAAATAGACTTCGTGGCCTGGACTGTTTTTTCGGCACACCATTTCTATGATCGTGCCTACACACCAGCTCAAGTCTATGCCAAAGCCTTTAAAATCATGCGTAGTGTGGCCGGTGATAAATGCCATCTGTTAGATTGCGGACCCGGTCATATTACCACCGGCATGACCAACAGTATGCGGATAGAATACGATCAAAATTATGGTTACCGGCAGGATGCCTGGAAACAATATTTTAGCGGACCCTCATCCAGTGCCGGCGCAGCAGGTAAACGCTATTATTTTCATAATAAGGTGTGGGTGAATGATGTCGATCACCTCTGTATAGACCTGCTATCACCAACTCAGGCACAAGCTGCGGCAACACTCATCGCCTTAAGCGGGGGAAATACGATGTCCGGCGACCGGTTGACAACCCTTGATGCCGCCAAAGTGGCCATACTTAAAAAGGTATTCCCGGCAACCGGTATTCAGGCCAAGCCCGTGGACTTATGGGATACGGACGTACAAACCACCTTTGCGGCCCCGATCCGGAGAAATTTTGGTCAATGGACCGTGGCTGGATTCTTTAATCCCGATTTAAACGAGATGGTGGTTAAAAAATTCCCAGTGCAACGTTTATGGCTTGATGCGGACAAGACCTACCTATGTTATGACTTCTGGAAAGAACAATTCCGGGGCGAAGTAAATAAAGATTTGGCAGTGGAGGTAGAGCCCGGAAGTGTGACCCTGCTGAGTTTTCATGAAAAAAAAGATGTCCCTCAATTTATATCCACCACGCGGCACGTTATGCAAGGGGCAGTTGAAATAGAAGATATACGTTTCGATACAACAAACCATGTTTTATCCGGCATTTCGGCTGCTCCCCCAGGCAGTGCCTACAGTGTGGTGGTCCATATTCCTGAAACCTATAAGTGGTCACCAAAAAAAGGCAAGTTGTACGATGATTTTGAAAATTATACGGTAAAAAAAGTAGATAATAATATTTTACGGGTGCATTTGCAATTTGATACGACCAGCAAAATAGCATGGAAAATAGAATTTGAAAAGATTAAATAAATACAAAAATCAATTCGGTGGTTTTGTAGACCAAGCACACAGAGACTATGATATTCAGGCAAAGAAAAAATTCCTGAAAGCCAAAGACATTTATGACTTTTAGAACAAAATGTGCTTCTATAGAAATTTGTAATCAAACCGAGCTTTTCTGTTTCAAAACCCCGTGTAAACCTACCAGTAGCAGGCAGACACAAAGCCTGAAAACGTATAGGTCATTCAAAAAAGGAACCATATTTTATAACAATACCGTATATTTGTAGTATTATGGAAGGAACTGTAAAAATACATATTGAAAAATTACCAGAAGGATTTTACCTGGCAACCTCTGAAGATATCCAAGGATTGGTTGCGCAAGGAAGGACAGTTACTGAAACTATGGAAATAGCTCGGGATATTTGCAAAAAATTGATTGAGTCTCAAAATATATCCACCAAGAATATTGAAATATTAAAGGACAGTTTTGACTATCCCTTGGTTATTTCGTTATAATGGGACGCTTAGGAGGCTTTAGTTATAGAGAAATAATCAAGAGACTTAAGTTTTTTGGATTTGAATTCCACAGGCAAGCGGCAGGTAGCCACGAAATTTGGTATAATCCGCTAACATACAGATATACTACTATCCCAAATCACAGGGGTGATCTTCCTGAGGGAACCTTGTCGGCAATCATTAAACAAGCAGGAATTAATCCTGATGATTTCATTTCCTTGCGTAAATAATAACAGCAAATCACTTCATTTTCGGTTTGGTATTAACTCAGGTCCGGTGATAGCCGGAGTTATCGGGCGAAAAAAATTCAGCTACGACCTATGGGGCGATGCCGTAAACATTGCCAGCCGAATGGAATCGCACGGTAACAGCGGTGCAATACAAATTACGCAAGATACATACACCCTGATTAAAGATGATTTTACCTGTACCCAACAGGGTACTGTTCATGTCAAAGGTAAAGGCGAAATGAATGTTTGGTATATTGCGGATAAGAAGATGAACAGCCGCTAGTTGAGTAGCTAGTTCGGTCCGTAAAAAGATGCGCTATTAATCCTTAGCCATTAAAAAATGGCATGCCGGGCGTGGCGTATTTTTTCAGCGCCTCGAAATTTAAATCCACCCCAACGCCGGGTTTTTGGGATAACGGGATAAATCCCTGCTCTATTTTCGGCTGATCATAGACGACAATCTCATCGAACATGGGATTGGTGTGGAAATAGATCTGCCACTCCAGAATCATAAAATTGGGTACGGAAGCGCAGACGTGACAGGAAGCCATGGCGCCTAAAAACGAGGCGACCATGTGCGGCGCAAAAGGCACATAATACAGGTTGGCTAAATTGGCGATGCGCTGTCCTTCGCCCAAACCGCCAGCCTTTTGTAAATCCGGCATAATAATATCGACGGCCCCTTTTTCCAGCATCTCGCGGAAACCGTAAGCTAAATAAGTATTTTCCCCGGCACAAATGGGTGTACTGGTGGACGCGGTTATTTTTTGATAAGCATCAATA
>JAYRWN010000145.1:0-4509 GCA_041917975.1 Saprospiraceae bacterium
ACAGAATCCTTAAATAATGGCCCGTATATAGCGTCTTCCAAGCGACGCAGATATTTATTAAGATAATTGCTTTGTGGCATACTGATTTCGTCCGCCTTAGGTTCAACGACAATAAAAGCTACCTCCTGTGCGCCTGGCACCCCTTTTTCACTGTAATGGCTAAAGATGACATAATCATCAGCATCGCGATTATCGTTTTTAAGAATAAATCCACCGGTAAGGTCATCACCCTCTATAGCCAAAATATTTGGTTTTTTGATGTCAACCCGGCCATCATCCCTTTTTATTTTTTCTGACCATAAATAAATCCCTTGATATTGGTCATTAATGAACACTTCGACATAAGCGGACCGTGGCGCATAATGGCCCATGTGGCTAAACAGGTGATGAGTCAGCGTGTTGCGCAGTAAGGTTTTATCATTATAGTTGGTGATCAGTGCCCAATCATTTTCAGGCGGCATGCCCAATACACTGATGTTTAAATTCGCACCTTGGGCATCGCGGGTTTCTACATTATAACTTTTTTGAGGGTAATCCGTTGAAGAAGATCCTCGAATTTCCACACCAATATAACCAGTGAAAGTTGCTGAATCGCTTAGATAATTCTCAACTTGATCCTCCTGATCAATGATGCGTATCCAGGCGGTAATTTTGCGTTTCGAATTTGATATAATCTCCCGATTAGGCGTTATGATTTGAATGATGGGTAGTTTAGAATGAAATTCTTCAAAAAAATTTTGATGAATTATTTTTCGCGGTGGCTGGAATGTAATTTGTAAATCTGCTTCCAAAACTAAAGTGGGTCGAAACTTGAATAAATTTTCGTTAGGTATAGAACTGTAGATTAATGAAGGATAAATTATTGATAAACAAACCCATAAGAGCTTTGTTATCGAAACGCTCAAGCGCTTAAGAGTTTTAATGTCAGCTTGCACCATAAAGTAAATTAGCCCGTAAAATAAAACAATTGACTTACTTTGGATTGGCAATAACATTAGTATTTCCGGAATGTATACTGATTAATGAAGTAAATAACAGGGAAGTGCCCTGCTTGGTACAATGGCTTAAGAAAACCAAGATGTGGATGATAACTTCATTTAACCGTTCAGAGTGGCCTGGGGACTAACTATTAAATCCGTTGATTAATTTTTGTAAATCCCGGTAATTTCGATATCCTTGTTTCAAGTTTATTTTTGAATGTTCTAGAAAGTATACACATGATTTCTTATCAACCCAAAGACTGGTTTACCTTTATTTTTAGATTTCATAAGGCGGACACACTTCGTAAGCTTGCACCATTGATTCTCAGTATTATTTTTTACACAATTATTGTTGCCTATTTGGAGCTGAAATACCTTAACCTGACGGATAATAGTGAAATAAAGAATATTTCCATGATGCATTCTTTATTGTCTTTTATTATTTCGTTATTACTTGTTTTTCGTACAAACACGGCTTACGAACGCTGGTGGGAAGGTCGAAAATTATGGGGACAGCTGGTAAACAGCAGTCGAAGTTTGTCCATAAAACTGCACGCCATTTTACCGAATACATATGGCGATAGAGATATTTTACGGCAAATAATTCCGGCCTATGCCTTCGTCTTAGCGTATCATTTAAAAAATGATAAAACTAAAAACAGCTTGCCAGTCGGGCTGGAATGGTTGCAACTCCGTCCGGGAACTCATTTGCCAAACCAGGTCTTAAAGAAGATCATGGAAATCATCCAAAACGGCACAAACCAGGGTGTGATCAGTGCTCAGCAATGGTTAGGGCTTAATGTGGAAATCCAGGCCTTCGCTGATGTTTGTGGGGCTTGTGAGCGCATTCGCAATACGCCGATTCCCTATAGCTATAGTGTGTTTTTGAAAAAATTTATCTTCTTTTATGTGATGACATTGCCCTTTAGTATGGTGTTTCTTTTAGGCTACTGGAGCGTCCCCGTTACGGCTTTTATTTTTTATGCATTAGCCAGCATGGAATTGATTGGTGAGGAGATTGAAGAGCCATTTGGTCAGGATGCTAACGACCTCCCTACATTAACAATAGCTGAAAACATTCAGAAAAACGTCATGGAAATCATAGATTCTGCAGCATCATAAGCCGCATATGCTTAATAGTGTATTTTTTTAACATCCGGCATCTTCCACCAGGCATAACCGGCTACGCTCAGAGTGATTAAGCCACCTAAAAGCACCGCCCTTACCGGCCCAAGTAATTTCCCAGCCACACCGCTTTCGAACTGCCCTAGTTCATTGCTGGAATTGATAAATATGGAATTGACCGACATGACTCTTCCACGCAAATGATCAGGAGTTTTTAGTTGCAAAATGGTCGAACGAATGATCACACTGATCCCGTCAAATAAGCCACTTATGAATAAGGCTATAAATGAAAGCCAATACCAGGTCGATAACCCGAAGATAATAATACACAACCCAAAGCCGGTGATGGCAATAATTAACCAGCGTCCTTGGTGATGAATTAAAGGAAATAAAGATAGAGCAAGAATAGTGAGCATGCTCCCAATATCAGTAGCAGCATTTAGCCAGCCAAAGCCAATAGGGCCAACATGGAGTATATCTTTTGCAAAAACGGGAATGAGTGCTACAACTCCCCCGAACAATACTGCAAATAAATCCAAAATAATAGTGCCGAAAATTTCTTTAGTATCTTTTACAAAGTTTAAACCTTCTTTTATGTTTTGCCAGGACCTGACCTGGTTGGTCCCTGTCAAGGGTGGATGCAATTGAAGTCTGGACATAAACAAAATACCCAGTGCCATCAGGACTGCAGTAGAACATAACGCGCCTACCAATCCGAACAGGGCTATCAGAAATCCCCCTAGAGCATGACCAAGAACAGATGACAACAGCCAGCTTCCGGAATTTAATGTGACCGCATTAGGTAATAATGTTCTGGGAACAATCAGACCTACCAATGTAGAAGATGTGGGGCCGGAAAACGCCCGGATAAATCCAGTACAAGCAATACAAGTATAAATGAGATTGGTACTGCTTTGATGGGTTATTTTTTGGTTTTGCCACACCCAGGCTAAAGCCATTAATATAATGACTATCAGTGCGTTGAAGGTAATGGCTTTGACCATGAGCCTTTTTTTTTCGGTACTGTCTATGACTTGGCCCGCATAGAGCGCCATCCCAATAGCCGGAATCACCTCAGCCAACCCGATCAAGCCTAGAGATAAGGGGTCGCCGGTGAGTTCATACATCCACCAGGGAACAATGGTGTTGGTCATTCGGATACCCATGACATAGCAGATACGCCCGGTCAGAAAATTCTTAAACTCTGGAATAGTCCAGGCCCCGCTGATTAGGTGATGAAATGACAATAGTGAAAACAAATAATTACCCTGGTAAAAGTATAACTTGCCTTTGGTCCGAAGAAAAGTTTAGCCAAAATGTTAATAAATTCCAAATAATTTTGATTTGTGATGTAGATTATCGAATTACAGCGACTTTTACCCTACATTTTAACCTATGTTTATTGATCGTAAAGTGGTTTTAGTGACCATCGCTTGCGCAGTTTTTGTTATGGCTTCATGCAAGAGTGATCCTAAACCAAACGCTCCGGCACCGGGAGGTGGAGGAGCCCAGGCAGCTCGCGTGGTGGGTGTAGAAGGATTTTTAGCTATTCCTAATACATTGGAACGTTCCGTAGAGTCTACCGGTAACCTTATTCCTAATGAGTCTGTTGCCATTCGGTCAGAGCGCTCAGGGCGCCTGGTGAACCTGCGTATCACCGAATCTTCCCAAGTGGAAACGGGGCAACTATTAGCCCAGATTGATGATAGTGAGCTGCGCGCTCAACGCAATAAATTACAAATCCGCCAAGCTTATCTCGATAAGGAATTAATACGGGATAAAGAACTGGTGAAGATTCAGGCTTTACCTCAGGAGCAAGTTGACCTGAAGGAAAATGAGATCGACCAAATCGTCGCCGACATTAGGTTGTTGAATATTCAAATCCGCAAATCAGCCATCACCGCACCGTTTTCGGGATTAATCGGACTGAGACAAATCAGCCCAGGTGCCTATATAACGCCAACGGATGTTCTGGCCGAATTACAGCAAATTGATCCGATCAAATTAGAATTTGATATACCGGAAAAATTCCTTGGCCAGGTGAAAATAGGCCAGGATGTGGCATTTGAGGTGACGGGTGGTTCAGAACGTTATATAGCCAAGGTTTATGCCATGTCTACCGAAGTAGCTTCGGATACGCGTACCTTTAAAGTACGTGCAATGGCACCCAACACCAGTCAAAATTTAAAGCCGGGGATGTTTGCCCGGGTACGTCTCATAACTGCTGTAAGTGAAAATGTAGTGATGGTACCTACAGATGCGATTGTTCCCACTTTAGAGGGCCAACAGGTGTTTGTAATCATGAATGGGAAAGCTGCCGCCCGACCGGTGATCACCGGTGACCGTAAAGAAGCTTACCTGGAAATTTCCTCGGGCCTTAATGTCGGGGACACGGTGATTATTA
>JAYRWN010000146.1:0-28766 GCA_041917975.1 Saprospiraceae bacterium
ATGGATTTTTTGACTGAAGTGGCCAAATTAAGGGCAGCACGATTTCTGTGGGCAACCTTGATCAAACCGTTTAATCCGGCCAACCCGCTATCCATGGCTTTGCGGACACATTGCCAAACGTCCGGGTGGAGCCTGACTGCCCAGGAGCCGTTTAACAACATCGTGCGTACCACCATAGAGGCCATGGCCGCTGTAGCCGGGGGTACCCAAAGTTTACACACCAATGCGTTAGATGAGGCGCTAGCTTTGCCGACCGAATATTCGGCAGCAATAGCCCGGGAGACTCAGTTATACCTGCAACAAGAAACAGATATAACCAAAATTATAGACCCTTTTGGTGGCGCTTTCTGGATAGAACAAAAAACTTTGGACCTGATCAGGGAAGCAACAGCCTTACTGGAGGAAGTGGATAGTCTGGGAGGAATTACCAAAGCCATCGAGCGTGGACTGCCGAAACGGCGCATTGAAGAAGAAGCTTTGCGTAAACAAGCAGACATTGAATCCGGGGCATGGCCAATAGTGGGTGTGAATATGTTGATGGAATCTACCGATCATACATTTACATTGTTGGATGTGGATTTGAAAGAGGTGTTAACAAAACAAATTCAGAGGCTTAACGCCGTGAAACAAAACCGGAATCCAGTGGATGTGGAACAAGCTCTCCAAGCTTTGGAAGAGGTGGCACGCACCGGACAGGGTAATCTGTTAGAAGCTGCGGTGGTCTGTGCCAGAACCCGGGCCACTCTCGGTGAAATTTCCCTGGCTTTGGAGAATACCTTTGGCCGTTATTCAGCCATCCCTCGCACAGTTGCAGGGGTTTATGCCAATACGATGCAAAAAAATGAAGATTATCAGCAAGTGGTCGGAAAAGCAAAAGAGTTTGAAACCATCTTTGGCCGCCGTCCACGGATACTTGTTTGTAAATTAGGTCAGGATGGTCATGATCGGGGGGCTAGAGTAGTGGCATCCAGTTTTGCCGACATGGGCTTCGATGTGGACCTGGGAGCCATGTTCCTTAATCCTGAAGAAGCGGTAAAACAGGCTATCGAAAATGACGTCCATTTTCTGGGCATCTCGTCCCTAGCGGGAGGGCATAAAACGTTAGTTCCCGAAGTCTTGCAGCTTTTAAAGGTACGGCATGCTGAACACATCCTGGTGGTAGTAGGGGGTATTATTCCAACTCACGATTACGAGGAGCTATTTCAGCAGGGCGTGGCAGCTATTTTTGGACCGGGTACCATCCTTACAGAAGCCGCTCTGGCTTTATTGGAGGTTATGATCAGCAAAAATCCCGATCACTCCTCCAGATAAAATAAGTCAGAGGAAATGCGGTCCGCCCATAATTTTCCTTGGGTGGATAGTATAAAAGCGTCAGATTTCTCTACGATTAGCTGACGCTCTAGCCATGGCCGCATACAATCCGTAAAATGATTTTGAAATACTAAATCAAATCGCGCCAAATCACGCCTTAGGCAGCCCCATTGTGTGCGTAGGGAAGTCATAACCCATTCATTATATTTTTTTTCTGGAGTAAGGTGTTCCAGTTCACAGGGCACTTGCCCCCCTTCTATGGTATCCATATAACGGATGTTATGGGCGATATTCCACTGACGGCTGTGGCCATTATAGGAATGTGCGCTGGGTCCTATCCCAAGATATGGAACCCCTTGCCAGTAAGCGGTGTTATGCCGCGCAAGCGCTCCTGGCCGGGCATAATTGGAGATCTCATAGTTCCAATAGCCTTTAGACTCCATACGCTCCAGAAGGTGCAGGAACTGGCTGCGTGATACGCCCTCATCAGGCGCTTCCATTTTCCGTTTACGAATCATACCCGAAAGTGCTGTTTTCGGTTCGACGGTCAGAGCATATGCGGATAAGTGTGGTAAATCCAGCCGAAAAAAGTGATCTAAATTACCAGACCAGGACTCTAAAGTGGACCCCGGTAATCCATAGATAAGATCGATGTTTAGATTCACCAGTCCACCCGCTTTGGCTAAGCGGATGGCCTCAAAACATTGGTCAGCCCGGTGTACGCGGTTCATCCAGGAGAGTTCCTGCTGCAGAAATGATTGTATCCCCAGACTCAGCCGATTAATACCCATTGCAGCCCAGAAGGCTATAGACTCGGCTGAAATATCATCTGGATTAGCCTCCATGGTAATCTCGGGATGTGAACTGAAACTAAATTGACTTCGGATAGCCTTAAAAAGTTTTTCGAGTTGGTCAAAGGTGAGTATAGATGGCGTACCTCCCCCCAAGTAAACCGTTTCGAGTTGATCATTAAGATAGTTTTGTTGCAGGTCCATTTCCCGGACCATCGCTTGAATCATACGGTCCTGGTAACGGGCCGTAGTGCTAAAATGAAAATTACAATAGTGGCAGGCCTTACGACAAAAAGGAATATGTAAATAGAGTCCGGACATAAATAGGCAACCTCAGAAATTGAGCATAAAATTATAGATTTGTGCCGTAAACCTGTAAACTTTACAACGGGGTGATATTTAACACGCTAATCACGGGGGGTGGCGTTTTACACTGATAACTATTTAAGTAAAGTACTTCAGCCAATGAATGAACCGGTAAAAAATAAGTCCTCATTAACCATGTCCGATCTGGGCCTATTACTGCGCTCAAAACAGTTTTGGAAAGAGGCCATCAAGGTACCTTTATTCCTCTTGGGGATGTTAATATTAACCATGTTGTTTTTAAGGATATATACCAGACATGGCCAATCCAGGGAGATGCCGGATTACAGCGGGCTTTCATTTAATGAGGCCCAAAATAAAGCGGATAAACGCAGTTTTGAGTTGGTGATTACGGATTCTATTTTTATAGTGGGAGAGCCTGGCTCAAAAGTATTACAACAAAATCCAGTCGCCGGTTCTAAGGTTAAGAAGGGGAGGAAGGTTTATGTGGTGGTCACCAAGCATGATCCGGACAAAGTACGTATTGAAGATTTACCCATGCTTTACGGCAATATTTATTCTGCGGTTAAACCATCCTTGGAATCGTATGGTTTTGCCACAGCCATAAAAGATTACCGCTATGATAACGGCCCGGAGAATGGGATTCTGGAGGTGTGGTATAACGGGCAGCTTATTATAAATAAGGACGGTCGCAAAAACGGAACCCAACTGGATAAAGGAGGCACCTTAGAATTTATCCTGGGTAAAAGCAGTGATGGATTAACCAGTATACCGGATCTGGTGTGTAATTTATACGGCAACGCTTTATTTCTGGCTCAGAGTTTGTTTCTGGAAATGGCCGTGCAAAATGAAGATGAAATAAGCCGTAGTGAATGGTCTACAGCCTACGTGGTAAAACAATTTCCACCCCACGATCCGGAAAGTACCAATAAACTGATCATGGGTGACACCATCCGGGTAACTTTAAGCCCGGTAAAACCGGATACCTGTCCGTAAAGGCCTTATTGTAATTTACCCCGGATGTTCCAATTGATGCTGGTGTTCGCCACCGATTGATAAGTGACCCAATTCGTATTGCGGCCATCATAAAACCAATCTCCATTGGTTTTTCCGGGACCGGCGTCGCAACCCACCGTTTCTCTTACATCGGTAAGATTAAAGCGCACGGTCAGCCACAAATCTTCGGCTCCGATGGTTACCGGAGTGGTCAGCGAATGTGTATTCCATTTATCCGCCTGGACCACATCTGTAGCATTAAATTCGTAAGCCAGAGTGCCAGGTTTATTGCCATCACTTCCTTGGTAAACGCGGATAAAGCAGCGTGCCGGAATGCGGGTTTGATACCACTGGAATTCAGCCAGAGTTTTGCCTATCTGCTGGGTTAGGGTATTAGCAGGAAATTTTACCGCATATTCATAGGCGCCGGCTGGAAGCGTGGGACTGGTGCTATAGTTGTTATCGTAAGCTAAAAGATCAGAACTCGTGTCTTCTTTTTCACAGTGCACGAAAACTATTGCCACCAGGACAAATAATAAAACCTTGAAATGTTTGATCATTCCGTCTTTGAATTTATTACTATAACAAATTAATAGATTTACTTGATGCACCGTACTTTCAAAAATCTATTAATCAAATGTTAAAAAATCTTCAGACTCCAGCACAAAAAAATAGCCGCCTCGCTGTGAAGCAAAGCGGCTTTATAATGCGTTTGAAATTTAGGAACAGATTAGTTAACTCCCAGTGATCTTAAGGTCTCCCGATCCAGCTGGCCTTCGGGCAATTTGTTGTCTTTTTGATATTTTAACAATGCGGCTTTCGTCAGCGTCCCAATAATGTTATCAATTGGGCCTGGGTCATAACCTTTGGCTTTCAAAGCTTCTTTAATGCTAAAACGAATAGTTTTGATTTCATAGTTTTGAATTTGGTTTATGTTTAAAAAGTGACTTTACTATCTGATTTAGAAAAATCGAACTTTAGACGCCATGTAAAGACATAAGTCACACAATCCTTTTTCAAAACGATGGAACATAAAAGCCGCTGAGTGAAGTTGAATAACCAGCTTTCTACCCAAGACTTCGTAAGGGATTTCAACCCTTACCTGGACATGTCCTACCATTCTGGTAGGTTGATTGGGGGTATAGAATGGGTTTTTCGGCGAAGGGTAAATATACCGATCTAAACCGGGAAACAACAAAAATACTTCGTAGAAATTCTATTTTCTGCCGGAAAATCCGTCAACTGGGATAACGGACATACCTGGCCGTTTTTCTGCAGGATACCGATTTCATTTGCTCCCCCGGCATAATGCATATTTGACTCTGACCCGGTCAGCACGAGCTCCCGGGCTGTTTCCTGCCCATATTTTGTACTGACTTCCTGAGCGAGCTGATGGATTTCTTCCGGGGTAAAGGGCTCATTTTTAAATCGGGTTTTAAACAGCTTTCGATGTAAGAGACCTTGGGCCAGTAGGCTTAAGTAAGGGTTTTTACCACGGTTGTACAATTTGAGTAAAGTGATGATGTCGTAATCATCCAGTGACGCAAAGTTGACAATAAACTCATGATCGGTATTATTTTTATACCATAGCATGTTGAGGGTAGGATTCGGCGTGATGATTTCTTCTGTTTTAAGGATGCTGAGGAACTTACGCAACATTTGTTCGGCGGCGATGACGGTTTTATGTAAATAGACCTGCCAGTACATCATGCGGCGTGCCATTAGGAAATTTTCGATACTCAATAAGCCTTTTTCTTCAATGACCAGATTGTCGTCTATTACCATCAGCATCTTGATAATACGGTCGTAACCTATGATCCCTTCGGCCACACCGGTAAAAAAACTATCCCGGTTCAGATAATCCATTCGATCCATATCAAGTTGGCTGGACACCAGTTGATGTAAAAAACGTTTAGGATAGGTATCGGAATAAATCTGGCTGGCCATAGTGAGCGGATGGGTAAATTCTTGTGCCAGCTCATCAAAATAAAGCTGCGAGACTTTTTCATGGTGTAAATCAGTAAACATGTATTCCAAGGCATGCGAAAAAGGGGCATGGCCTATATCATGCAGAAGAATGGCGATACACACAGCCTCTTCTTCTTCCTCGGTGATGGATATACCTTTAGCACGAAGAGTAGCCAGTGCTTCCACGGTGAGATGTAAGGCACCGAGCGCGTGGTGAAACCTGGTGTGATGCGCTCCAGGATAAACATAATCGGATAAGCCTAATTGTTTGATGCGGCGCAATCGTTGGAAATAGGGATGTTCGACTAAATCAAAGGTGCTGTCGTAGGGTAAAGAAATAAAACCATAGACCGGGTCGTTAAAGATTTTTCTTTTATTCATATTAAAAACAATACTACAGGGTTGAATAGAGTCGTTATGACAGCAAAGTAACTATTTCATTACGAATTCGGTTAATCTTTCCACTCTGAGAAGTGTTATTACTATTTCTATTTCACTTTTTTGAAACTGATTTATGTCTGCCAATATTAAAATTTTATGGGCTGATGATGAGATTGATTTGCTCAAATCTCAGCTTTATTTTCTGGAAAAAAAAGGGTATGATGTGGTCACCGTGACCAATGGATACGATGCCCTGGAAGAGTATCAAAATAATCCCGGCGTGGATGTGGTGTTTCTGGATGAGTCTATGCCCGGATTGTCAGGATTAGAAACCTTGAGCCGTTTTAAGAACATCAATGCGAATCTGCCCATCGTTATGATCACCAAGAATGAGGCGGAAAATATTATGGAGGAAGCTATTGGATCACAGATAGACGATTATCTGATTAAGCCGGTAAATCCCAACCAGATCCTACTGACTTTAAAAAAAATTATCGACAATAAACGTCTGGTGCGCGAAAAAACCATGACGGATTATCAGCAAGAATTCAGGCAAATATTAGCATCCATCAATAGTTCACCGCTATTTGGTGAATGGGCGGATATCTACCGCAAAATAATTTATTGGGAATTAAAGCTGGATGAATCGTCTACCTCGGATATGACGGAAATTTTATCCATGCAAAAAAAAGAAGCCAATGCGGAGTTTTCTAAATACGTCGGAAAAAATTATGAGAATTGGATCAATGGGCGTGGCGAACATCCGGTCATGTCTCATGAATTAATGCGCACCAAAGTATTTCCATACCTCAAAGATATTCCTACTTTTTTTGTATTGCTGGATAACTTGCGTTACGACCAATGGAAGACTCTGGAGCCCATCATTACCTCTTTATTTAAAGTTGAGGAAGAGGATTATTTTTTCAGCATATTACCCACGTCCACCCAATACAGTCGCAACGCTATTTTTGCAGGCATGACACCCTATGATATTTCTGTGAATTATCCGCAATGGTGGTTAAATGATAATGAGGAAGGTGGGAAAAATATGCATGAAAATGATTTCTTTACGGAACAAATGAAGCGGGTTTTTCGAAAAGAGGTACGGCATGATTACCTCAAGATTACCAACCTGAATGACGGAAAATTATTGCAAGATAAGATCCTGGATTATCAACATAATAATCTTACAGCCATCGTCTATAATTTTATTGACATGCTCAGTCATGCCCGCACAGAAATGGAAGTGCTGAAAGAATTAGCCAGTGATGAAAAGGCTTATCGCAGTCTGACGCGCAGCTGGTTCATTCACTCACCCTTATGGGATGCCTTACAACGTCTGGCCAACAAAGATGTCCAATTAATCATTACCACTGATCATGGTACCATCCGCGTGAAAACCCCAAGCAAAGTAGTCGGTGACCGCGAGACCACAACTAATTTGCGCTATAAAGTCGGTCGTAATCTACAATACGACCGGCGGGATGTAATAGATTTTCGAGATCCAAAACAAGTCAAATTACCTAGCCCAAATGTTAGTTCCAGCTACATTTTTGCCAAGGAGGACGGATATTTTCTTTATCCGAATAATTACAGTTATTATAATAATTATTACCGTGATACTTTTCAACACGGAGGAGTCTCCCTGGAGGAAATGGTTTGCCCGGTTATCCGGCTGCGAACAAAGTAAAATCAACTTGCAATATCATTATTGACAAAATAATTAGGTTGACTAATTTAATTTTAATTGGCTGCGTTTGTTAAATATTTCAGATGAACTCACGCCGTACAGGCCAATTAATACCATAGTTCCGGCAAGTTCTGTTTAGGTCACAAAAAAAAAGTTCCTGCTGCAGAGCAACAGGAACATTTACTGTTTTGGGATGATATAGAGAGAGGGATAATTATTCCAGATGGCTGGGGAATGATTTTACCAGGCCATTGTACCCTTTGTTTTTTAGGGTATTTAGTAAAGCATCAGCAGAATATTTATCGTTAAATTTACCTGCCACCAAACGATAGGTAACTTCACCGGTGCTGCTGTTTTTTTCATTAATAATATTTACCGGCTCACTGATTTGTTTTTTCAATAAATCTACCTGGCGCATAACATTTTGAGCATCCTTATATACACCTAATTGTACCCGGTATACAGACTGCCCGGCTGTGCTAGTATTGGAAGATTGGGTGGCAGTTGGAGCACTGTAGGTTGATTTAGTTGTGGTGGTTGGTTTGGCAGTTGCAGTACTTTTTACAGGTTTTGAAGAGGTATAAGTGGTGGTGGTGGACTCTGAGGAGGTGATGGTGTTATCATCCTGTACGGGAGCTATGGCATCGGAGGATTTATTCTCTTTCAATACCTTTAATAACTGGCTGGCGGATAAAGATTTTTCATGTTTTGCCACCATTTGTCCTTGATCATTAAAGACGATGATCGTTGGTAAGTACTCTACGTTGTACTTTTCTTTGAGTGCATGCCCGTCAAAATCTTCAATATTGATTTTCACAGCGACATAATTATCCTGAATGTATTCGGCCAATTTGCCATTGGAATAGGTATTGTCTTCCATCCATTTACAGGGTTTGCACCAGTCTGCATAAAATTCGAGGAAATAATACTTATTCTCTGCTTTAGCTTTTTCTTTGGCGGAAATCAGACTTCCGGTGAAAAATTCCACCTTCCGGTCAGGGGTAGAGGCAAACGCTGGTGCAGACACCAGGCAAATCACCCCTATTGCAAACAACAACTTTTTCATGGCATAAAATTTAGTTATGAACATTTTTCCTAATGTTTTAAAATTTGATTCAAAACATATTAAGTATTACAAGATCAGTGCCAAAAACAGTTATTACAGATAAAATATTTTCACTATTTTTTATCAATGATTTATAATGAGTTGAAAATCAGTGTAAAATAAAAAACACTATTATCATATTTTAATATAATGATATTCATAAAATACGATTAAACCAACAAAATGTATGATGGAAACAGGCTGGTGTATCAGTGTGTGTGAATTTTGTTACCTTGCGCGGACTTTCAAAAAACGTATAGTAAGCCGACCTTAGTATATATTATGCAAAACCAAGAACTAAAAAGAAAAAACGCGGTAATAACCGGAGTTCAGGGTTATCTGCCTCCATATATATTAACCAATGCGGAACTAGAAACGATGGTTGACACCACAGATGAATGGATCCGGACGCGTACGGGCATTGAGGAAAGGCGGATCATGAAAGAACCGGGTAAAGCTTCAGCCTTTATGGGGGCAGAGGCGGTGAAAGGATTATTGGAGAAGAACGGCTTGCGGGCGGAGGACATAGACTTGCTTATTTGTGCCACGGTAACCGCTGATACGATTTTCCCGGATAATGCCAATACTATCGCTTATATGGTTGGGGCAAACAAGGCCTGGGGATTTGATATCAATGCCGCATGCTCGGGATTTTTGTATGCTTTGACTACTGCCGCTAAATTTGTAGAAACAGGCATGCACCGCAACGTCGTGGTGGTGGGTGTGGATAAAATGTCCTCCATCGTGGATTATACTGACCGGTCTACCTGTATCATCTTTGGAGACGGGGCCGGAGCGGTATTGTTGCAACCCACGGAGGAGCCATTTGGTCTCATCGATTCTGAATTTCATGGGGATGGGGCCGGACGTGAATTTCTACACATGAAAGCAGGAGGCGCTTTGTATCCACCTACCGCAGAGACTGTGGCTCATCGTGAGCATTATGTCTTCCAGGATGGGAAACCAGTATTCAAAGCAGCGGTGAAGGGTATGGTCGATACGGTGGAAACCATCCTGGAGCGCAATAACCTGCAGAAAGAGGATATCGACTGGTTAGTACCCCACCAGGCCAATAAACGCATCATTGATGCAGTAGGAGATTTTCTAAAACTTCCTGCCGACCGGGTGATGGTCAATATCCAGAAATATGGCAATACGACCAGTGGCACATTGCCCCTTTGTCTCTGGGATTATGAAAAAAAGCTAAAAAAAGGTGATAAGGTTCTCCTGACCGCCTTTGGAGGTGGGTTTACCTGGGGTACGACTTATTTAAAATGGTATTATTAAGGATAGTCTAGATGTAATATCTTTGCGCAAAAATAGAAATAATGGCAAATACGTCCGATTTACGTAATGGCATGTGTATAGATTGGGAAGGAGACATTTATTCCGTGGTGGACTTTCAACATGTCAAACCGGCTCGTGGCGCGGCTTTTGTGCGCACCAGATTAAAGAGCATGACCAACGGACGTGTGGTTGAAAACACCTTCCCCTCGGGACACACCATTCATCCGGTGCGTATAGAAAGGAGAAAGTACCAATTTTTGTATAAGGACGATATGGGCTATAATTTTATGGATAATGAAACGTATGAGCAAGTTACGGTTAATGAAAGCCTCATCGATTACCCGAGATTTTTAAAAGAGGGTGGAGAGGTGGAAATACTGTTTCATGCGGAGAAGGAAATGCCTATGTCTGTAGAATTACCGCAGCATTTGTACGTGAAAATAGTCTATGCTGAGCCCGGTTTAAGGGGAAATACAGCTACCAATGCGTTAAAACCGGCCAAAATAGAGACTGGCGCTGAGATCAGAGTACCTTTATTTATCAATGAAGGTGATGAGGTAAAAATAGACGTGGCCACCGGATCTTACATCGAAAGAGCTAAATAATCCATTCATGGAATTCAAAGATATTACCGAATTAATCAAACTGGTCAATCGTTACAATCTGGCTGAGTTTAAACTAAAGGAAGGTGAGTTTGAGTTGACCATCCGCTCGGATAAATATGCCCGCGGCGGTCGCACTGAGATACCCTCCATCCTGCCCGTTGTTCCGCCTGTGATGTCACAGGTGCCGGTGCCTCAGACAGTTGTACCTTTCAGCACTATGGATGTAGAGAATCCGGGCACTGCAGCGACAGTTGCACCGGTTGCGCGGGACATGGAGCCTGCGAAACCCACGCCTGGTGGGCTCATCGAAATAAGGTCACCCATGGTAGGAACTTTTTATCGCTCCTCCTCACCGGACAAGCCACCTTATATTAAGGTCGGTGACGATGTTCAGGTAGGCGCGGTAGTCTGCATTATCGAAGCCATGAAGCTGTTCAACGAAATAGAGTCGGAAGTGAAGGGAAAGGTCGTCAAGATCATGGTGGAAGATGCCTCTCCGGTCGAATATGAACAAGTCCTGTTCCTGGTGGATCCAAACTTGTGATTAGTTACCTTATTTTATAATTGTGATGAAGAAAATCCTCATTGCCAACCGAGGGGAAATAGCCTTGCGGGTCATACGTACCTGTAAAGAAATGGGTATAAAAACGGTGGCAGTATATTCTACGGCTGACAAAGAAAGTCTGCACGTGCGTTTTGCAGATGAAGCGGTGTGTATAGGGCCACCTGCATCCAGCGAATCTTACCTCAGTATCCCCAAGATTATGGCGGCTGTGGAGATCACTAATGCGGACGCGGTTCATCCCGGGTATGGGTTCCTGGCTGAAAACGCAGATTTTGCAGAAATGTGCCTGGAGTATGGCGTAAAGTTTATCGGACCGACTCCGGAACAAATCCGCAAAATGGGTGATAAAATAACAGCCAAAGAAACCATGATCAGAGCCGGAGTACCAACCGTGCCAGGATCAGGAGGTTTGATTCGTGATCTTAAACATGGCCAAAAAATAGCATCAGAAATTGAATACCCGGTGATGCTCAAAGCCACTGCTGGAGGTGGTGGTAAAGGTATGCGCATCATTTGGAAACCTGAAGAATTTGAAACACAGTGGGAAGTAGCCCGCAAGGAAGCTCGTGCTGCTTTTGGTAATGATGGCGTTTATTTAGAAAAATTCATTGAAAAACCCAGGCACATAGAAATTCAAATCATCGGTGATCAACATGGCAAAGTAGCTCATCTGTCAGAACGGGACTGCAGCATCCAACGACGTCATCAAAAATTAGTAGAGGAATCTCCGTCACCATTTATGACTCCAAAACTTCGGGACAAAATGGGTCAGGCGGCCATAGCTGCCGGAGAAGCCATTGGTTATGAAGGCCTGGGCACTATCGAGTTTCTGGTGGACATAAAAGGAAATTTTTATTTTATGGAAATGAACACCCGGGTGCAGGTGGAACATCCTGTAACGGAAGAGGTCATTGGTCATGACCTGATTAAAGAACAAATAAAAGTTGCCTCTGGCATACCCATCACCGGTAAGAACTATTTGCCTCAACTGCATGCCATCGAATGCCGGATCAATGCGGAAGATCCTCGAAATGGATTTAGACCCAGTCCTGGCAAAATCACCTCATTCCATAGTTCTAAAGGGCAAGGTGTGCGTGTGGATACGCATGTTTATGCCGGATATACGGTACCTCCATATTATGATTCTATGATAGCCAAGCTCATCTGCAAAGCTCAGACCCGGGAAGAGTGTATCCAAAAGATGTCCCGAGCTCTGGATGAGTTTATCGTAGAAGGAATCAAAACAACTGTGCCATTCCACCAAAAACTGATGAAAGATGAAAATTTCCGCAAAGGACTTTATCATACGGGATATTTAAATGATTTTGACTTCTCTACCCTGGAGGGATAAACATCCCGCGGGTTTAGCTGTATTACTTAGTTAAGCATGCAGGGATTCAAAAAAATAGTTCAGCTCATCCGTCCATATCACGGCTTAGTTTTGGGCAATATTCTATGCAATGTTGGCATGGCCTTTTTTACGGTTATATCTATTCCCGCCATCATCCCTTTTTTCGAAATATTGTTCGGTCTGAAACCAGAGATTACCGTACGTCCTGAACTTTCGTTTAACAATGCTCTGGAATTAATACGTTGGCAATTCACTCACTGGATTGACCAGTTTGGATCACAAACAGCTTTACTCTATGTCTGCCTCACCATTATTATTTTGTTCCTGGCTAAAAACACGTTGCGTTATTTTTCAATGTTTTTTATTGCTCCGGTGCGCACCGGTGTGGTCAGGGACTTGCGCAATCAGCTTTTTGATCATTTACTGGTGTTGCCGATTAGCTTCTATACCCAGGAGCGCCGGGGGGATTTATTGACTCGTATCAGCGCAGACGTAACAGAAATTGAACATTCCATCCTGAGCGTATTGGAAGCTCTGTTTCGTGAGCCTATCATTATTGTTGGCAGTGTACTCTTTATGGTCTACATCAGCCCTATGCTCACGCTGTTTGTTTTTGTCCTGATCATTTTCACCACGTTTATCATCGGTGGTGTGGCTAAAGCCCTGCGGCGCACATCCAGAGTGGCTCAAAACAAATTAGGATCATTAATGTCCGCGGCGGAGGAAAGTTTGCATGGGATACGGATCATCAAAGCGTTTAACGGGACTGAGTATGTGAAAAATAACTTTCGCACGATTAATGAGGGCTACCGTAGATCTCTAAACCACATCTTATGGCGACGGGATTTGTCCTCTCCTTTGTCAGAATTTCTGGGTATCCTGGTCGTAACCGTTTTGATGTGGTATGGCTCAAATCAGGTCTTTGAAGAAAATATTCAACCACAGACGTTTATCGCCTTTTTACTGGCTTTCTTTTACGTGATTAATCCGGCGAAAGCTTTTTCTTCCGCTTATTATAACCTGCAGAAAGGATTGGCTGCCATGGACCGAGTGGAGGCTGTCTTGTCCACAGCAAACCCTATCACTAATGCTCCTCATCCAACCCCGGTCATAAACTTTCGCCATCAGCTGGAGTTCAAACAGGTGAGTTTTCGTTATAAGGATGAGCTGGATTGGGTGTTAAAAGACATCAGTTTTGTGTTACCGAAAGGGCGTAGCCTGGCCATTGTAGGTGCCAGTGGAGCCGGAAAATCTACCTTGGTTGATCTGATACCCCGGTTTTACGATGTAACTTCTGGTGCTGTGTGTATTGATGGCGTGGACATCAGGCAATTAGATCTAAATGATTTACGAGGATTAACCGGAGTGGTTACGCAAGAACCCATCTTGTTTAATGATTCTGTTTACAATAATATAGTGTTTGGCAAAGTCGGTGTATCCCCGGAACAAGTATACTCTGCCGCCAAGCTGGCCAATGCTCATGAATTTATTACCGCCCTGGATCAAGGGTACGATACGTCTATTGGTGACCGGGGTATGAAACTTAGTGGTGGACAAAGACAACGGTTGACCATTGCCCGGGCTATTTTGCGTGATCCACAATTGCTGATTTTCGATGAGGCCACATCAGCCCTGGATTCAGAATCAGAAAAACAAATCCAGGAAGCCATGCGCCAACTGATGCAGGCCAGAACTACCATTATCATTGCACACCGTTTGTCCACCATACAATATGCAGAAGAAATAATAGTTTTAAAGGATGGCCGGATTGTAGAAAGGGGTGACCACATGACTTTGAGCCGGCATAGGGGCGAATACTATAAATTCTTAGAATTGCAATCCTTATGATGCGCATTTTTACAATGGCATTGATATTACTGGCCTGGGGTAATACGTCTCACGGGCAAGTGATTATCACCTCCCGGGCTTTGCCTGAGTTAGGAGATACTCTTAATATACTCACCGACTTGTTACCGGAGGAGATAGATTTTGGTCAGGCTGGACCTAACCAACGTTGGGATTTTAATAAATTAAAAGGGCCTTACGTTTTTGAATATATACTCAGACCGGCAGTGCAAGGTACTGCTTACACCATGAACAGACGAGCTCAGGCTGTGGTCACTCACCCTGACGGGTATGAAATATATTATGCCTGGGACAATAATACGATGAACATGGTAGGCTATCATGGGTATGATTTTACCGGGCTGGGGTTGAAGTTGCCCAGTTATTTTGTTAAACCTTACGTCCAGATGCGGGTACCGATGCGCTATGGGCAAAAGGTGACTTCTTCAGGCACACTCATCATGCCTGTGCCGAAGAGTCGTGTTCCGGCCATGATCTTTAAAAAATTACCGTATACTCCGGACTCCGTTAGATTTATTCTGGAGCTGGAAAAAACTGAAACTTATGATGCTTATGGTAATCTGGATCTTTATATTGATTACCCAGCTTTAAGAGTCACCCAAAAAGAGATTTTACGCCGGCGATTGGAAGTGCGCAGTGCTTCTATACCCTGGCAAGACGTCACCATCCTATTTAAGGACCAAAATTTTATGGCCACCGACTCAGTAAAAAGGATTATCTATTATGCCAATGAAAGTAAAGTTCCGGTAGTGGAGGCTCTGGTTCATCCGGTGAATAATACGGTGAGCAAAATTAATTTTACCAGCCACCCCTATTGGAATGAAGTATCCAAGGTCTATAATATAAAACCCGATCTTTTTGCTTATCCAAACCCTACGCTAGGTAAACTTAGGTTTGATTTTTTAAATCTCCCCTCCGGTTATTATCGGGTAAAAGTTTTTAGTCTGATCGGAGTAAAAGTTTGGGAACAGAATTTTTATATCGACCAAAATATAAGCGTCAAGGCTGACCTTACCTCTCTACCGAAAGGCAGTTATTTGTATGCTCTGATCAATGAACAAGATAAAACCATTGTCACCAAAAGATTGATTATCTTCAATCCATAAGAAATCATTGCAGTGTCTCTGCATTATATCTCGGAAATGTTGCTACCAAGTCCGGTGGAAGAAATGCGACGGTCGCCGGGTGGTATTCGTTGGTTGGTAAAACGTGATGATCTTATTCATCCGGTTTTTGGCGGAAATAAATGGCGCAAAATAAAATATAATTTAAGTGCCTTTCGCAGCAGTGGCAAGCGTAAAATAGTCAGCATAGGGGGAGCATTTTCTAACCACCTGCATGCTCTAGCAGGAATTTGTGCTGAAGAAAAAATTCCTTTCCGGGCTTTGGTTCAGGCTAAAGAGGATGCGCTGGATAACCCTACTTTACGCTTTTTGCAACAACAAAAAGCTCAAATAACGTTGATCAGCCGTGATGATTATCGTAAAAATAAGGCCGATTTTCCGGTATTTGAGGATGAATTTTATCTCCCCGAAGGAGGCACTAACGCCTTGGCTTTACAGGGTGTGGGTGAAGTGGTGCAGGAAATTGTAGAGCAGGTTGGAACTCCCGATTACATCGCTGTGGCCGCCGGATCCGGAGGAACGGCAGCGGGTATCCTGGCCCATTTACCACCTAAAACCCAGTTACTGGTGGTTCCGGTGCTCAAAGGATATCCTGCGCTTAATGACCTTGAACGCATCGCCGGCGTAAAAGCTCCTGGTCGTTGTCATGTGCTGAATGATTTTCACCGCGGAGGATTCGGCCGCTTTGACGAAGGTTTAGCCACCTTTATGCGCGCCTTTTATCTGGATGAAGGTGTAAAATTAGATCCTATCTACACCGCTAAACTCTTTTTGGCGATACAATCACTGGCCGTTCATGGCTATTTTCACCCTGGAGCGGTAACCGTCATCATTCATACGGGTGGCTTGCAAGGATTACAGGGGATGGAATACCGGACCGGGAAACCCATTTATTGATACCAAAAAAATCAAGGTATGCAGATGGGTTGAAAATATGGTTCTTGTGCAGTTACCGGTAAAACCAGGCCAGGGAGTTACCGGCCTATGACCTTCAAATTATCCGATGACAGAATTATCTTTAGCGAGTTGGGCGGCCATCAGTGCCCCGCCGGCGAGACCGATGTCTTTTAAAAAACTGCCCATGGAGACGGCTTTTGACATTTCATCAGCAGCATTCATAAATCCCGGAAGGTGAATAAGAAAGGCAAACAATAATAATTCTACGGCCAGTAAAACACAGGCCAGCTTATCGTATTTGCCAATAAAAATGGCTGTCGCGGCCAAAATTAAACCAACGCCGGACACTATGACCATAGCGGCACCACCGAAAGGCACCATGCCGGCCATACCTGATGAGTTCATCAGGTGTAATACACCAAAAACCAGGACTATTACCGCCAGCAAGTACTTGCCGAACTTCAACACATTGTTCATAATTCTTGAGTTTTAAATTAAATGTACCTACAAGATTGTAATAGTTTGATCAGAATCCAATGATTCGCTTAAAATTCATGAAATACGGCTTAAAACCTAACATTAAATTATGCACCAGGTTAGACACTAATATTAATTTGGCATTGCAGCCATGTAAGGATAACAACGGTTAGCTTACGCGGCCTGGAGCTTGTGCAATTTTGAACCGCGAAGTTTGCTTTCGGCGTAGATTTTATCTACCACCAGTGCGGTAATATTTTTTGCGGATGGCAGCTCATACATGGCATCAGTCATGACGGCTTCGCAGATGGAGCGCAGACCCCGGGCGCCAAGTTTAAAATCCAGGGCTTTTTCAGCGATAAATTCCAGCGCATCGTCCGTGAAGCTGAGGTCTATACCCTCCAGTTCGAACAATTTTTTGTATTGTTTGACGATCGAGTTTTTTGGCTCGGTGAGAATACTCATTAAAGTGGCTTTATCCAGGGGTTCCAGGAACGTCAAAACCGGCAGGCGGCCTACCAGCTCGGGGATCAGTCCATAATTTTTTATATCCTGATGCGTAACGTATTGGAGCATATTCTCACGGTCCACATGGAATTTTACATCGTTACCATAACCAATGACCTGGGTGTTGAGCCGGCGGGCGATGACTTTTTCTAATCCGTCAAATGCTCCACCGCAGATAAATAAAATGTTTTGGGTATTGACGGCGACCATCTTTTGTTCCGGATGCTTACGGCCTCCCTGCGGAGGGACGTTTACTTCGGTGCCCTCCAACATTTTTAGCAAAGCTTGTTGTACACCTTCTCCACTTACATCGCGCGTGATGGAGGGGTTATCACTCTTACGGCTGATTTTATCAATTTCATCGATGTATACAATACCTTTCTCAGCGGCCTCCACATCATAATTGCAAGCTTGTAATAAACGACTCAGCATGCTTTCTACGTCTTCCCCTACATAACCTGCTTCGGTAAAAACGGTAGCATCCACAATGGCAAATGGAACCTTTAGGAATTTAGCAATGGTTCGGGCTAACAACGTTTTACCGGTACCAGTATGACCCACAAAGAGGATGTTGGATTTTTCAATTTCTACATCTTCACCCAACGAGTTCTGCTTCAACCGTTTGTAATGATTGTAGACCGCGACTGAGAGGTACTTTTTGGCGTCGGTTTGTCCGATAACATATTGATCAAGGTGCTCTTTGATTTGTTTAGGCGTGGTGCGGTCAGGGAGATTGTATTTAGCCTGGCCCTTTATTTTACCGGAAGTTAGTTCTTCTTCAATGATGTCTTTGGCTTGATCGACGCATAATTCACAGATGTGCCCATCAATCCCAGCAATAAGGATAAGCACTTCATTTTTATCACGCCCACAAAAAGAACACCGGTAATTTTCTGTATTTCCTCCCTTCATGCTCTGATTTTTTATTTACGACTACCGCGTAATAATACTTCGTCTACCAAACCGTAACTTTTAGCCTCTTCGGCAGTCATCCAATTATCCCGATCACAATCTTCCTCTATTTTTTTATATTCTTGACCGGTGTGATGGGCTAACACATCGTACAATTCTTTGCGCATAGCTTTGATGAGCTGATACGAAATCTCCATGTCCGAAAATTGGCCCTGCATGCCACCCGAGGGTTGATGGATCATCACCCGGGCATGGGTAAGGCAGCTGCGTTTCCCTTTAGTTCCTGCTGCCAGCATAATGGCGCCCATCGAGGCAGCCAGGCCTGTGCAAATAGTAGTAACATCCGGGGTGATGTATTGCATTGTATCGTAGATACCCATACCGGAGATCACCGAACCACCCGGACTGTTGATAAACATTTGCACATCCCGTTTATTGTCTGTAGACTCGAGAAACAATAATTGTGCCTGGACTACATTGGCCACATAATCGTTAATAGGTACACCCAGGAAGATGATCCGGTCCATCATTAAACGCGAAAAAACGTCCATGCCCACCACATTGAGCTGACGTTCTTCGATGACCTGAGGTGTAAAGTCCGTAATGTCCGGAATGGAGGAGGTCATATATTTTTCCAGATGCATGGAGCTCATACCCAAGTGTCTGGTCGCGTAACGTTTAAATTCATCTTGTGAAAACATAGGTTATTTTTTTTCTCTTGTATTTAACAATAGTATGGCCTAATTGGTTACAGGCATGTTAATCTTCTTTGGATTCTTCTACTTCGACTTGCACATCTTCTATTTGGCTCATATCATTGATTTGCGGCGTAACAGTTCTGCGCGCTTCTTCCATCAGTTCATCGAATTTATCGCGGCTGACGTAGTTCTCCGCTACCGTTACCTCTGACTTGATGGCATCAAAAAGTTTGTCGGTCAAGGCTTCATCATGGGCCCGCGATACTTGTTCCTGATCTTCCATCAGCCGCTCTACCACCCGCCACAGATAATCTGGAGGGGTATTAGTACCCATGTATCTGAAAACTTGTTGCAATAAATTCATGCGGATATCCTTTTCCGTGACCTCAACCTCTTTGGTTTTGACGATATGATCGCGAACAAGAGTCCAATGCAGGTTTTTTTGGAATGTGGGAAAATCCTGCAAGGTTTTTTCACTGTTTTCTTTGGTAGCCAGCCACTTCTTTAAGAATTCTTCCGGAAGTTGCAGGTCATTTTTTTCCAGCAGTTGATCCTGGAATTCACGGAATAAAAGGGCTTCGGATGACTTTAACGTAGCTCCGGCAATCATTTTTTTCACCTCACCCTCGAATTCTTCCATCGTGTTTACCACCGTGTTTTCCCCTAATACCTTTTTAAACAAATCCTGGGTTAATTCTGCCGGTTTCAGGGATTTTATTTTAACCACCTTCATCCGGAACAAGGGTGTGATAACTTTTGTCTCGTTCTGATCCAGATTAAGCAAGTATTTTTTGACATAATCTTCGGTGCGGTTTAACTCTAATTGAAAGATATCCGCATCGAAAGTATATCCGCTGATTTTGCCTAACAAATCCTGTTTTAGGTCTTCTTGGAGGTCTTTCATGGAAGACACAAAATACGTCTCATGCCCTGCGGGTTTTATCTCGCCGTCAGTCAACTCTTTGGCCTCAATTTCCAAAGTATCTTCAGCGCCAATGGCCTCCTCTGATTCTACCAAGGTGCCTTGGTTGCGTTGCATTTTTTCTATGGCTTCAGTAACTTCTTGCGGGGTGACCTCTATTAAATGCATGGTATAGACATCCTCTTTGGTCAGACCCTTTAGGTCTAATTTAGGGGCATAACCCAGTTCGAAGTGGTATTCCTGATCGGTTAATTGAAAGGGGTCAATGCTGTTGATGGGCTGTTCCTCAGTGACTAAAAGCGGTTGCCCCAGGACGTGCAGGTTATTTTCTTTAATAAAATCCTGCATGCCCTTTTCCAGGTTTTTTTCAACGACTTCAGCTAGCAGAGCTTTGCCGACGAGTTTTTTTACATAATCACCGGGAGCCTTGCCTTTCCGGAATCCCCGCAGATTAGCTTTTTGACGGTATTTACGTAGTTCATCTTCAAACTGAATTGCAAAATCACTGGTAGGTATTTTAAGGACAATTTTCTCATGTTGAGGTCCAAGTGCTGTACGAATGATTTCCATTGATGATCAATAATTTAAATAAAATAAGACCTATTTTAAAATGAAGTGCGAAGATACCATTTGTTGCCATATTGGCAAGAGGGTCAATCCCGCCAAATAGTGAATTTCTTTGTTTTAATCATATCATCCTGTAAAACAAATGCCTTCACAGCCATGAAGTGTGAGGCTTTAAGTGCGGGTAGAGGGACTCGAACCCCCACGCCTTGCAGCACTAGATCCTAAGTCTAGCGCGTCTACCAATTTCGCCATACCCGCTCGTCTCCGGGTGGGCAAAGGTAAAATAATTTTGAAAAATAATCTGCTCCCCGTTAAAAAAGGATTCTTCTAAAACACTTCCAGGTTGCAGGACCGCAAAAATTAATTCAATACACGATTCCGCCTTCAAATTTCCGGGTTGGTTTGTACAAATGAAGGTAAAATACGCGTATAGACCCTCTTTGAGCCTTGAACCTGTGCAAGCTGAGCTTCTGTCCTGGAACAACAAGAGCCGTTAGTACGTTATCTTTTTATTATCTTTAGCATTCTGTTTTTACGGAAATATGACTACAGAAATTCTTAATGATTCTGACAAACTGCTCATTCAGCGGGCCTATAGGCGTCTTTTGCGCTCCCTGGATCGTAAAGCTGTGGAAGAAGATTTACGTAACATCCGGCTGGCTTATGAAATGGCTGTGGAAGCCCATAGCAAACAACGCCGCAAATCCGGAGAGCCTTATATTTTGCACCCCATTGAAGTAGCCCGCATCTGCGTGGAAGAAATAGGGCTCGGGCCTACCGCTGTCATTTGTGCCTTACTGCATGATGTGGTTGAGGATACCGAGGTGACCATCGCGGATGTGCGTGAAAAATTTGGCGACAAGATCACCATGATCGTGGATGGATTGACCAAGTTGGATGGTCTGTACAATAATGTAGAAAGTGTCCAAGCCGAAAATTTTAAAAAAGTTATCTCTACCCTGGTTCAGGATGTGAGGGTGATCCTCATAAAAATGGCTGACCGCCTGCACAACCTGCGTACCATCGACTCCATGCCCCGGCACAAACAGCTAAAAATAGCTGCCGAAACGGCTTACATTTATGGTCCATTGGCGCACCGTTTAGGCCTCTATAATATCCGTACAGAGTTTCAGGATATTTGTCTGAAAATTACCGAGCCGGAGACGTATAAGGAACTGTCCGAACATCTGCGCGATACCCAACGTGAACGCGATAGATATATCCGCGAATTTATTCGTCCGCTGAAAGAAGCCCTGGATGCCCTTAACATACCTTATCGTATCAACGGTCGGCCTAAATCCATTTCTTCCGTTCACAATAAGATGAAATCCAAACGTGTTGCGTTTGATGAAATCTATGATTTGTATGCCGTGCGCATTATCCTGGAGGTACCGGTAGAGAAAGAAAAAGCGAGTTGCTGGCAGGTGTATTCTATCGTCACCGATGTACATACCCCTATTCCCGAACGGCTTAAGGATTGGATCACTACCCCTAAATCCAATGGTTATGAATCGTTGCATACTACGGTCATTGGCCCCAAAGGGCGGTTCGTGGAAGTACAGATTCGTTCTGAACGGATGGACGAAATCGCTGAACGAGGGTATGCCGCCCACTGGAAATATAAAGGCATCAATAAAGTCCACGACCTGTATGAAAATTGGTTGGACAACATCCGTGATATCCTGGAAAGCCCCCATGCTGATGCTGTGGAGTTTATTTCTGACTTCAAGACCAATTTATTTAACGAAGAAGTTTATGTCTATACGCCAAGCGGCGAGATGAAGATATTGCCCAAAGGAGCTTCTGCTCTGGATTTTGCTTTTAACATCCACTCTGATCTGGGCTCACGGTGTGTCTCCATTAAAGTGAACAACAAATTGGTTCCTATGGGTTATAAACTCAATAATGGGGACCAGATCCAGGTCATTACCTCTAAAAATCAGAAACCTAACGAAGACTGGCTGAAGCTGGTCATCACCGGAAAAGCCAAAGCCAAAATACGCCAGGCATTGAAAGACGAACGTAAAAAACGTGGCGAATATGGCAAAGAGGTGCTGGAACGCAAGCTGAATAATCTTAAGGTAGATCTGGATGAGAATGTGGATATGCTGGTCAAACACCTGGGCTTCAAGTCCCGGCTTGATCTGTATTATGCCATATCACTGGAAGATGTGGATTTAAACGTGTTAAAAACCTTTGAAATAGAAGGAACCCGCTTAATCCAGAAAAAGGCCCCGGTTGATAAACCCGAACAAGCCGCCCCCCCGCTTCCGTCAACGCCGGTGTTGCGCGAAAACCGGGGTCAACCGCGATTATTAATTAACGGGGAGCCGGCCGAGCAATATGATTTTAAATTTGCCAATTGCTGTCAGCCGGTCATGGGTGATAATATTTTTGCGTTCACCTCCACTTCAGAAGGGTACAAAATACACCGGGCTTCCTGCCCCAATGCCACCAACCTTTTGGCCAATTATGGCTACCGGGTGATGAAAGCGGAGTGGGTGTACAGCAGTGATTCGTCCTTTGTAGTGGATTTGATCATCACCGGCATTGATTCCGGACCTGGGGTTATTCAGCGCCTGAGTGATACCATCAGCACCACTTTGGGACTCAACATCCGCTCATTCAGTATAGAAGGTAAAGAAGGATTTTTCGAAGGCAAGGTCAGTGTAGTCGTGCACAACACCGATATGGTGAGCCTTACCATTCGCACCTTAAAAAATTTAGAAGGGATATCCAGTGTAGTGCGGGTATAACTTTAGCAGTTAAAAATCAATCAACTATGGACAATCCGGTAAACATAGAGGAAATCATCAAGGAAGTACGTACCATTTTTTCCACGCATCTGGAAGCAAATGGCTTGCGTAAAACCCCTGAGCGTTATGCTATCCTGGAAGAAATTTACCGGCGGACCGACCATTTTGATGCGGAAGCATTGTACATCCATATGAAGAACCAAAATTACCGGGTGAGCCGGGCTACCGTGTACAATACCCTCGAGCTCCTGGTCATTTGCGATTTGGTTAAAAAACACCACTTTGGTAAAAACCTAACTCAATACGAAAAAGCGTATGGCTCACGTCAGCATGATCACCTGATCTGTGTAGACTGTGGTAAAGTGCTGGAATTTTGTGACCCCCGCGTCCAGCAGATTAAAGACATGATGGGTGATATTCTGCATTTTTCCGTCACGCATCATTCCCTTAATTTATACGGGCGTTGTGATGGGGCTTGTGAGAAAAGCAAACAAAAGCAACGCGCTTTAGCTGAGGTTGAAGATAAATAAGTGTATTATTGCACTCGTTTTGTAATCCAATATAATGAAGATTGACGCCATCATAGGCCTGCAGTGGGGAGACGAGGGCAAAGGTAAAATTGTGGACTTCCTGGCCCCCCAATATGATTTGGTGTGCCGGTTCCAGGGGGGACCTAATGCCGGACATACCCTGAAAATCAATGGCCAGAAATTTGTTCTGCATACCATCCCTTCCGGTATCTTTCATGATCACCTCATCAACATCATCGGTAATGGCGTCGTAGTGGATCCAATTACCTTAGAGCGAGAATTATTAAAACTGCACGACCTGGGGATCGATTATCAGCAGCGCCTATGGGTTGCTCGCAAGGCCCACCTGATATTGCCTACGCATCGTCTGTTAGATGCTGCATCTGAAGCTTTTAAAGGGGTGGCCAAAATCGGCTCTACCTTGCGCGGTATCGGACCGACCTATATGGATAAGACCGGTCGCAATGGCTTGCGTGTCGGAGACCTGGACTTACCGGGATTTATGAACAAATACCAGGCCCTGAAAGAAAAACACCTGGGATTATTAAAATTGTATCCGGAGGTGGCTTTCGATTTGGCCGGTGAAGAAGATAAATGGTTTAAAAGCCTTTTGACCTTGAAAGGGTTGACTGACGTTGATACAGAATATGTTGTCTACGAATCCCTAGCCGCAGGCAAACGCCTGCTGGCCGAAGGCGCTCAGGGCAGTATGCTCGATGTAGATTTTGGCACCTACCCTTACGTCACCTCCTCCAACACCATTTCCTCCGGCATTTGTAACGGACTGGGAGTGGCTCCGAAGCATATCGGCCGCATCATCGGCATTGCCAAGGCCTATTGTACGCGTGTAGGCAGCGGGCCTTTTCCCACCGAATTATTGGATGAAGAAGGCGAAAAATTACGGCAGGCCGGTGCAGAGTTTGGTTCCACCACGGGCCGTCCGCGGCGTTGCGGTTGGATAGATTTACCCCAGCTCAAATATTCTATCATGCTCAATGGGGTAGATACCATTGCGCTGACTAAAATAGACGTGCTCGATCATTTTGAAAATATTAAGGCTGCCACAGCCTATCAGCTACGTGATGGCCAGCTCACCACCCAGGTGCCTTTTAGCCTGGAGGAAGACATCACGCCCATCTGGGAAACGCTTCCCGGCTGGCATAGTGACATCTCCGGGTGTCGCCATAAGCGAGATTTTCCCGAGCCAATGCAACGGTATTTAACCTTTTTAGAACAACACCTGCAGACGCCGATTGATTATGTGTCCACCGGACCGGAACGCGAAAAATTAATTGTCGATTAAAAATTACATTTTTCAGATTTGTTTTTGGCAGTCATATTCAATTGGGTTTGACCATACCTAATATAAGCGTTTGCGAAATAGGGATGATCAAGAACTGACAGATTTTTTTATCTTGCAGAGTCCTTACTGTGAATTAGCCTTTAATTGAGATCGACCGGGTAGTAATCACCGGTAATTATTTATTTAGTGTGCAGATATATGGATGTTGGCGATTTAATTCGGGGCTATCACCCTAAAGATGTTATGGATGAAATGGCTGCTCCCGAAGGGATGCGGGAATCTTACACTAACCTTGTCTCCCATCTGCAAAACATGACCATCGAAGAATTGGTGCAAAAGGACCAACACGCTGCCGAATTGTTTATGAATCAAGGCATTACCTTTACCGTGTACAGTGATAATACCGGTATCGAACGCATATTTCCGTTTGACATCATTCCGCGGATCATTGCCGGCAAAGAGTGGGATACAGTCGAACGAGGCATCAAACAGAGGCTAAAGGCCTTAAACATGTTTTTAAAAGACATCTATCATGAGCAGGAGATCATCAAATCCGGGATCATGCCTTCGCACCTTATTGCCACCTGTCCGCATTACACCCGTCAGGTCTATGGCATAAAAGTGCCTTACGATATCTATGTCCACATCGCCGGCATAGATTTAATACGGGGTGAAGACGGCAAGTTTTATGTTCTGGAGGATAATTTACGTACACCGTCAGGGGTATCCTACATGTTGGAGAACCGGGATGTCACCAAAAGAATTTTTGCGGACGTGATGGCCAAATCCCAGGTGCGCATGATTAATAATTATCCATTGTTATTGCACAACATCCTCATGAGTTTATCCCCTCGCAGCATCAGCGATCCGGTCGTGGTCCTGCTTACACCGGGCATTTATAATTCGGCCTATTATGAGCACACGTTTTTAGCCAGACAGATGGGCATCCGTCTGGTGGAAGGCCGGGACCTGGTGGTCAATAATCAGAAACTTTTTATGAAAACGACCAAAGGGTTAGAGCAAGTGGATGTCGTCTACCGCCGTATCGATGATGAATACCTCGATCCACTCACCTTTAATCCGGACAGCATATTGGGTGTGCCGGGGTTGACCAGCGCATACCGCAAAGGCAGTGTGGCCATTGTAAACGCTATGGGTAATGGGGTGGCCGACGATAAAGCCATTTATGCCTATGTGCCGGAAATGATTAAATTCTACCTGCACGAGGAGCCTATCCTGGCCAACGTGCCCACGTATCAGATGAGTGATACTGATGCCAGGGCTTATGTTTTTGATCATATTCACCAAATGGTTTTAAAACGCACGAACCAATCCGGAGGATATGGCATGTTGATGGGCGAAAAAGCGACCGCAGAAGAAATAGAAGATTATATACGGGAGGTGTTAGAAAATCCCCGGGATTTTATAGCTCAGCCCATCATTAATCTGAGCACTGTCCCGTGTTTTATAAATGGCCGCTTCTACCCGCGCCATGTGGATTTAAGACCATATGCGTTGTGTGGACCGAACGGTATTCAGGTGGTACCCGGGGGCTTGACCAGAGTAGCACTGAAAGAGGGATCCAAAGTAGTTAATTCATCCCAGGGCGGAGGCAGTAAAGACACCTGGGTTATCGATTAGAAATTTTTTCATCACCAGAGGAGACAAAGATGTTGAGTAGAATAGCTGATTCTATGTTTTGGTTGGACAGGTACATGGAACGTTCGGAAGAATTATTGCGCACCATCCGTACGGCGTTCATCTTGTCTTTAGATCGCGGACCAGCCTTATTAAATGGCTGGAAACAAATTCTGGACCTTTATTCGGATGTCAATGAAAGTGAAAAAAATAAATTATTACAGGATAATGAGGCCATGTTATCGTACTTAATCCTGGATCGTAAGAATACTAATTCATTATTATTCCTGCTCACCCGGGCCCGTGAAAATGCGCGTGGTATGCAGGACTATATCACGAAAGAAGTGTGGGAACAGGTAAATTATATGTATCATGCCATCACCCAGGATCAGATAAAAAAACGGATGGAAAATAACCAGCCGTTGGATAGTGTGGATTATTTATTGAAAGAATGTTTATTGTACACGGGCATTTGCGACAGCACCATGCCCCGGGGAATGAGCTGGTGTTTTATGAATTTAGGCAAATACCTGGAACGCGCCATCTTTACCATCCAGCTCACCTTGTATCAGTTCGAATTGCGGCAATACAAACTGGTGGACGACACGGATATAATTTACTGGAGATCATTATTGTATTCACTGTCCGGATATGAATTTTTTTTAAAGACATACCGTTCCAACACCGTCAGCCAAAATGTTATTCATCAGGTCATCCTGCAACCACAGTTTCCGCATTCGGTGCTTTATGCCTTAAAACGCATTGAAAATTATTTGGAGCAGGTTATCGAGGATAATAATCCCGGTGACGACCGCTCTGGTTTGCAAAGACAGTTCGGCCGCATCGTTAATCAGGTGGAGTGTGCGGATATCGACTATATTGCCCAAGAAGGCCTAAAACCCTATCTTATCCGGCTCAACGAACAATTATTTGAATTTAATAGCAGCCTGAATAAATCCTTCTTTTTATATTCATAACCACCTCTATTAAATTATGCCAGTATTTAAAATTCACCACATCACAAAATATGTTTATGATCGCCCCATCAAAGACAGCATCAATGAAATTAAAATATTTCCTTATAAAGACGTAAGCCAGGAAATTCTGCAACAGGACCTCACCATCACCGGTAACCCGGAGATGCAGGTGTACACCGATTATTGGGGCAATAAAGTAGGTGTATTTAGTTTGGTTCAACCTCATCGCGAACTGATTATCGACAGCCGGTTAGTGGTGAGAACAACCCGGTCTTCGCTGCTTCAGGTGAACTATCATTCCACCTGGGCGGAACTGGAGGAAGAAAAACAGGCCGATCTGCGCTTGCAGGAGTTGTCTATGCCTTCCCGTCATGAAGAGTCAGCCAGCCAAGCGGCTACTTTAAGGGATACACAACGGAGCGTGGCCCAGTTTGTGGCCGATATCAGTGAATTTGTTTTCAAGAACTTCAAATACTCCAAAGGCATTACCAATGTTGAAACCACGGTAGAAGAAATCTGGACGTTAAAAAAAGGTGTGTGTCAGGATTTTGCTTTGGTGATGTTGGACATGTTGCGTTCGGCCGGAGTGCCTGCCCAATACATTAGTGGCTACATCTGTCCCAATAAGAGTGGTATGAGAGGAGAAGGCGCCACGCACGCCTGGGTCGAAGCCTGGATTCCAGGTTATGGGTGGGCGGGTATAGATCCGACCAATAATGTATGGATCACCAATACCCATGTAAAACTGACTTCAGGGGCACATTTTGAGGACTGTACACCAGTCAAAGGCGTATTCAAAGGCCCGGCCAAACAAGATCTTTATGTGTTGGTCTCTGTCGGTTATGAAGACGGTCATGTTTTTGAAGATACCAACCAGGTCCGTTTATCCAAGCAGGAGGACGCTAAGGAGAAGATGGAAAACCTGGCCGATATTTTTTTGACCCAGCATCATCAGCAGCAACAGTAATCTAAGGACATTTTTTGGGTCAGGTGTTTCTGCTAATAGCCCATACGTGCCGGAATAACCTTTTTAAGGAAGGTGGTGAACTACAGCCCTCATTCTGCGATCTGCGGAATAAGCTGGCCAGGTTTCAGGTATTTAGGCCTAAATTTTGGATTGTAATCGTTTTTTTAGGCCCAAAATTTAGATTGTAATCGTAAAATTAGGTATTTTTGATTATTAACTCTTGTACAATGATCAGGCGTACATTAGAATCC
>JAYRWN010000147.1:0-5471 GCA_041917975.1 Saprospiraceae bacterium
ATGCATTATTAATTTAGTTTTTTCGCTGCGATCGGCATGACACACTAACCTATTTGAAAATTAGTGCAGGTACTAGAGTTACACTTAAAGAATAGAACCTGATCATTCTATTCATGACCCTGAAAGGGTCAAATGTTTATAGCAAAATATTTCCGTTGAAACTATTCGACCCCGAGGGGGTCGTATAAAATGCTTGGACGGTTGACACTATAAAGATTGAACCCCTTCAGGGTTCTTCAACATAATTAATATCGTGCGGAGTAATCTATAATTTTATTAAATTTTTATGTGTGTTAGAGATGCCTTCGCTATGGTGCCAATGACAAGTTATACAAATGCTTATAAATTAGATAGATTTCTCCATTCGTCATAAATAGTTATTTATTTTAATTGAGTACATTATGAATGATACGATTCTATTAAAATTATCGGTCGACTCAGTCGAAATGACATTAGTTATGAAGGTAAAGCTTTTAATACCCTCTTAGTTTCTAAGTCAATGTTTAACGGTAATTCAATTACTCGCCAGCTTGCCATTTGTAAAGAAATTTTAAAAATCTATACAAAGACAATCCATTCTGTAAAGAAATCGACAAAATCTTTACATTTAAAATTGATCTGTATAGAATTTATCAAAATCCATACACAATGCCCAGTCTTTGCTTTGCCGGCAACGGTTCGGGCTTGCCGTAGGTGAGGGCTTCTAACGTGGGCATGGACAAGCACCGGAGCGAAGCAGAGCCCAGTACAGCCCAAATCCTGCGCCAAGCAGGGGACTCGTCCGCCAAGAGTCGGTACAAGCGCCGCCAGTAGTCAGGCAAACCACCTAACCAGGTACCATCTACTTAGCAAGTGCCGCAATGGCATTCACCGCGTAATCAATATCGGCCAGGGTATTATAAATGTGCGGTGACAGGCGGATGCCACCGGAGGGTGCCGTAGCAATTCCGTATTTGGTATACAGGGTATTATACACACTAGCAGCGTCTTTGCCGGGCAACGCAATAATGGTAATGCCCCCACTGAACTCAGGCGCCAATGGCGTAACGAACTGCACCTGTGGCACCTGCTTTTGCAATTGTGCTTTCAAATACGTGTTGAGTTGCACCACGCGTTGCTCAATGTTCTTGCGCCCCACGGCCTGGTGAAAGGTGAGGATATCGGGCAACGCGGCGGGCGAGGTTTCGTTGCGCTGGCCCAGCACACACAGGTTTTCATCCACGGTGTTGGCTTCATGCCAGCCCCCGCCAATGATGTTGGGCCAGATGCGCGTGAAATAGTCTTTCTGAATATAAAGCACCCCATTTTCAAACGGGCCCATCAGCCACTTGTGGGTGCTGGCGGAATAAAACGTGCAGCCCATCTCGTGTACATCAATGTGGGTCATACCCAACGACTGCGCACCATCCACCAACGTCATAATTCCTTTGGCCCGGGCCAGGTTACAAATTTCTTTGGCAGGCAAGGCCAGGCCACTCACGTTAGAGATGTGCGAGAAGGTGATCAGTTTTGTTTTTGTGGTAATCGCGCGCTCAAACGGCTCCACCAATTGCTGAACAGAAGCAGGATTGGCGGGCAGCGCTATTTTAACTACCGTAAAGCCCAGCCGCCTGGCCTGGCTCTGCCACACCTCGCGGTTTGAATAATGGTTTTGATCCCAAATGATTACTTCGTCTCCAGCTTTCAGATCGAGACCGTGGGCAATCATGCAATTACTCTCACTGGTATTGCGGGTGATGCCGAGCTCCGTTTCGGCGGCGCCCACGAAAGCGGCCAACATACTCAGCGATTTCTTGCGCAACCCAACAAACACCTCGCGGTATTGAAAGGAAACATCGCGGTTAAGGGCGTGCGTGTATTCAATCATGCGCTCGCGCACCACATCCGGGCTGGGGCATAGATTGGCCGCATTCATCATGATGCGATTGCCGGGTACCGTGAATTGTTTTTTTATCTTGATCCAATATTCTTCGTCTGCCGCGTGGGTCCAGACGGGCAGGGGATTGGATTGCCCCAACACGGGGGCTAACCCGGTCAGGGAAGCGATGAGTGTTTGGATAAATTGTCTGCGCGTCTTTTGTTGCATGGCGTTTAGATGAGGTAAACAAGGTAAAAATAATTTGTGCGGGAAGAAAAGTTAATTTGTTGCTTGTGCGTTTGCGCTTCTTCCTCACTCAGCCTCTAAATGATATTCTTTTTGAATAAATGTTAATAGATTTTCGGCTTTTTTTTCTTGACTTAAGTTGATCTATATAAAATATATCAGTAGCTTTTACTTCAAGATAGGAATTGATCAATTCGTTTATTTCTGTTTTATCTTTTGTCAATAAAATAAAGCTATAATCTGCGGCGCTGTCAATATTATTGGTATTCAAATCGTCAAGAAAACGACTAAACCCGGTTTGGTCAAAAACTTTTTTCTGGAATTGTAATAGCCGCTGGTGAAATTCAATAACGTAATTAGTCTGGTTTAGATAACTCCCCCTTGGGAACAGGTTTTTGAACCCTCTCAATTCGCAATACTTCAGGCGGACCATATTTGGTGCAAACAACCGCTCTCATCGTAGATTTAATCATTGCCTTTTTTTCTTACGTCCATAAATCGTTTTGTCGTCCGTTACTCCTGCCGCTAACATCTGCGTTCACGCATGTTTTATAGTGTATGTTTGATGGTTAATCCTGAGACTGTAATAGCCGGAAGTTTTTTCTGATGATTTTTCGGCTATGTAGATAGCAGCCCTGACCAAGTAAGGCCAGGCTTTGTCTCGATTATCGGAAACGGGCACCCATTTTTTAAAGGCAATCGCTTCCATTTGAAATGCGACCACCTTATTGAAATAATGAACGTATTGTAGCCGGAGATTATCGTTTAATAAATTTCTTGATCCTCGGTCCAGAATCAACATCCTCCAGAATCAACCAGTAAATACCCGGTTGTAATTCTTCAACGTCAATGCTCATTTTTCCTTTGTGTTTTTGTTGATATTTGGCGCTGACTTGCGGCCTGCCAAGCTGATCAACAATGTACATTTTGCTCTTTTCGATGGATATCCCTTCCGGGAAATTTACAAATAGGCTATGGGCAGCAGGATTCGGAAATAACTCCAAACCATTATTTACCTCCTCTAGACTTACAGCACCTAAGCTAAATTGCTTAGGATCAAAGAGGGCATGGGTTGGTTCACACTCCAGATTTGCGGAGCACTTTCGCTTCTTGCCACAAACATCTATGATTGTTACCTCCAGTTTGATCTTTCGATCCCCTACAGCCATCGTAATGTTGTCCGTCCCGTGACCGGTCAAAATCGACCACCCATGAGGATTGCCTTTGATCTCCCAGGCATATTCAAAAGGACCATAGCCACCCGAGACATTCACGGAAAAAGGAACACCGGAATCCCCACACAAAATGCTGCCCGGAACCATGATCTCACACGATGATGGCCTGGGATCTTCTACTTCTAAAGTAGACCAACAGCTATTGCCTGAAACAGGGTCAGTAATAGTGACCAAAACGGGCGTTCCAATATTCGCACAGCTCACCGTCGATGGGCTAATTATGGCTCCGGGAATACAAGCACCAGGCGGATCTAATAATAACATATCCGGTGTCAGTGTGACGTTGCCGGAGGGTCCAAGTTGAACATTTACATCAGCATAGCAGCTCATAGTACCAACGGTATAAGATACCGTTACATAAGACCAGCAACTATTACCTGAAACAGGGTCAGTAATAGTGACCAAAACGGGCGTTCCAATATTCGCACAGCTCACCGTCGATGGGCTAATTATGACTCCGGGAATACAAGCACCAGGCGGATCTAATAATAACATATCTGGTGTCAGTGTGACGTTGCCGGAGGGTCCAAGGTCTACGTTTAAATTAGCATAGCAGCTCATCGCTCCTCCAAAATATTTCACATGGATGTTGCCCCAACAAGTATTGCCTGACTCCAGGTCGGTTACCGTATAAACAATGGGTGCACCTATATCACTGCAGTCAAAACTGCTGGGTTCTACGATTAATGTACCGCATGCCGGCCCATAAGAGGCTAATACATCTTCTACAGAGATGGTGGCATAGCCACTGGCATTAAGTGCTAGGTTGATCTCCGCATAGCATACAAGCGTGCATTGTGCATTCACATTAGAATAGGCTAAGTAGGTCAATAAGACCGAAAATAAGAGGGTCGTCCTTTTCATAAGCTTTGGTATTATAGTGAGATTTAAGTTAGTCACTAAGTTAACTACTTTTTTGAAGTATAATTATTAATTTTCTTATTGAAGCGGCAGTCTCCTCTATCTATGTGGTCAGGCTAGCTGCAGGAATGAGAACCGACGTTACCAACAGAGCAACAATTGAGTAGATAATGAAGGATACGATTCTAATAAAATTATCGGTCGACTCAGTCTAATTGACATTAGTAATTCTTTGTAACCTCTTGGTTCCGGTTTGTTCGGCTTAGGTGGGACTAGGTGGTATTAGATCATTTTCTGTCACGGTAGTTTTGCGGTTGCTGTAGGTACTGAAGGTAAAGCTTTTAATACCCTTTTAGTTTCTAAGTCAATATTTAACGGTAATTTTATTACTTTCCAAGTTGTCATTTGTAAAGAAATTTTAAAATCTATCAAATAGAATTCATTCTGTAAGGAAAGCGCCAAAATCTTTACATTTAAAAACAGACATCAACCATGCGGAGTCGCACGACCTCGCCGATGCTGAAGCACACAAGAATTGCGGGATTAAACCGTTGCTAAGATTCTAATCATTTTTAGCTTTAGCCATATTATTATGAAGCTAAACCATGGCTATCTTTTTCAAAATGCATTTCACTGTTTGGGCCATGCGTGTAGAAGCTCGAGACCAACAGACGAACGAGGCTTAAAACCAGTCCAGGTCTGGTCATTTGAATTCTCACTCAATTCGAGATAGCGCCCAAAATCTTTCTTCTTTAAATGAATTCCTAAAAACGCAGTCACAAAATGTTGATTGATATTGTTGATCCGCTCCTCATTCCATACAGGATCAGCATAGCGGTAGTATTCGTCAAAATGTAAACCGGCCTTTAATGATTCAGGCGGTGGCGGATTGGGCGCTATATTGTGCCGGGCATTCTGATAGGTGAGTAAGTAGCGATCCGCATTCACAGCACCAATATAAATGGCCTTGATTCCCTTTTCGTAACCTGAAATGTCATCTTGACTTCCCGCCACAAAAAAAACAGGCACTTTTAAACCCTGCAAACCTTCCGCATCCCACACGCCACGCTCCATCCCCCAGGGGGCAAAGGCCACCACCGCTTTTATGCGTTGATCGACAGAAGCTAGAAAATCAGGATGACCTGTAGTTCTTACTTCAATGGATTTACTGCCTCCTGAAAAACTGGCAAACAGGGCTGCCGCAGTCTTACTGTATCCCGCTCCAGCGGCATTCAATGCGCCGTATCCACCCATAGAATAACCAATCAAGG
>JAYRWN010000148.1:0-6533 GCA_041917975.1 Saprospiraceae bacterium
AAAACCTACTACCTTAAAAAAAGGCGGAAACACCTTATCCCTTACCGTTCTCGAAGGGTCCTGGATTATGTTTGATCAAATTAAACTGGAAGTCGCGGAAAAAATAAAACTAATCACCCCTGAGCAATTTTTTTTAATGGAGGTAAAACCGGCCGACTATGAGTTAACATCGGAGACCATACCGGTCCATCCTTTGCTGGTTAGAGTGGGGCATCTTACGGGTTCACCCCGCTTAAGCGTATTATTAGACGGACAAAAGATATTTTCAGAAATCATCGAAGATGGTCACTATGAGTTTGAGGCACCGATGCCAGGAGTAAGAGAAGAAACGAAAAGTTTTTACCAGATCTTAGAGAATGACCAAATCATCGCAGAGGGAATCGTAATCCGCAGGAAACAAAAACTGCAAACCATGGCCGACTATGTAGATACCCGTATTGGCACCGCCCACTCCCGGTGGATGATTGCCCCAGGTCCCTGGATGCCTTTTAGTATGATAAAAATGAGTCCGGACAATCAAAATGCCGGATGGCAAGCGGGTTATCAGCCATCTTATGAAAGCATTGGAACATTTAGTTCCATCCACGAGTGGACCTTGGGTGGTCTGGGCATTATGGCCACCAATGGCCCCTTAAAAACAAAAATTGGCGACGAATTCAGTAGCAGCGATAATGCGCTGAGTTACCGTTCAAAAATTGACAAAAAAGAAGAAAAAGCTCCAATCGGTTATTATCAAGCGCAATTGTTGGATTATGATATTCAAGCGGAAATTACAGCCACCACACGCTGTGGTTTTTTGAAATTCACCTTTCCTCCTGAGCGGGATAGTGCCCGGATATTATTGGACCTGCATATTCCTGCCGAATATGATTATATCTTAAAAGCGGTGGAAATAAAAAAAATTTCAGACACCAGAATAGAAGGAATATCTCATCAACATTCTGCCCGGGTATGGAGTAATGATGCTGATCAGGACTACCGGGTCTATTTTATAGTTGAATTTGATCAACCCATGCAACAAATGGGCGTCTGGTTGGATGATAAAATAATTCATGCCCAGGAAGTCAAAGAAAATGACCTCATTAACGCCGGTGTATTTGTAGAATTTGATGCCAAAAAACACCCTGCGGTGCAGGTGCGTATGGCCATTTCCTACGTTAGTCTGGCCAACGCCGACTTGAATTTAATAACAGAAGTTATTACGCCCTTCGGTTGGAATTTTGATTTGATCAGGGCGAATCAGTTGGCGGTGTGGAATGATATTTTTAACCGTGTAAAAATTACCACCACCAACAGACTGGAAAAAGTCCGGTTTTATAATAGCCTGTACAGGTCCATTTGCGGTCGCAACACCTTTAGTGATGTAAATGGACAATGGCGGGGAACCGATGGCGCCGTCCATCAATTGAAAAATCAGGATGATGTGGCCTTAGGCTGTGATGCGTTTTGGAATACCTTTTGGAATCTTAATCAGTTTTGGAACTTGGTGACGCCCGAGTGGAGCAATCGCTGGGTCAATTCTCAATTGGCCATGTATGATGCTTACGGTTGGTTGGCTAAAGGGCCGGCTGGAATGAATTATATTCCGGTCATGGTGGCGGAGCACGAAATACCATTGATTGTTAGTGTCTACCAAATGGGAATACGTGATTTTGATGCCCATAAAGCGTTGGAAGCTTGTATAAAAATGCAAACCACCCCCGCTCAGAAATTATTTAACGGTTTTGCCGGTAATAGAGATTTGCAGGCCTATCTCCAGCATCACTATGTTCCCTCTGATAAGGGCAGATTTTCAAACTCCATGGAATATTCCTTTGATGATTGGACAGTAGGTCAATTAGCCAAAGCCCTGGGGGATGACAGTACTTATGCCACCTTTCATAAGCGCGGCTATTGGTGGAAAAATGTGTTGGATGCGGAAGGATTTTGTCATTTGCGCCGGAGCACCGGCGAATGGGAAGAAAAATTTGATCCATTCCGTTCAGGGGCCAATCATCATTATGTAGAAGGTAACGCGTGGCAGCTTACTTTTTTTGTTCCCCAGGATATCCCGGCATTAGTGGAAAAAATAGGCCGGAAAAAATTTGTTGAACGATTGGATTGGGGTTTTGCGGCCAGTGAGCCCTGGCGGTATAATGGCATGAATGATCAATATTGGGATTATCCGGTAGCACAGGGGAATCAACAATCCATGCATTTTTCTTTTCTGTTTAATTGGGCCGGGAAACCGTGGTTAACCCAAAAGTGGACGCGTTCCATTATTGACCGGTATTATGGCTTCGGGGTGGGAAATGCCTACCTCGGCGATGAAGACCAGGGGCAGATGAGCGGCTGGTTTGTTATGGCAGCGCTCGGGTTATTTCAGGTGGATGGTGGTTGCCGCACTAACCCCATTTATGAAATTGCCAGCCCCTTGTACACAAAAGTCGAAATTGATTTAGGCCACCGGTTTGGGCGTGGTGATAAATTTGTCATCACCGCAAAAAACGCCTCCCGGACAAATAAATATGTACAAAAGGCCACTTTAAACGGCCGACCACTTCAAACGTTCCATTTTCCCGCTTTTGAACTTTTCCGCGGAGGAGAACTCATTTTAGAGATGGGCGCAACTCCTAACGAAGACTGGGGACAACTGGATTAAATAAAGGAGTAATTTTTAAGCGTTTCCTTACAGAAATATTACCTGGATTTGGTTCTGTCTGCACAATGCCTCAGGCTGATTTAGCCAGACAAAAGGTTATCAAATAGTTTGCTGGATGAAAATAGTTGGGTTGCGCCCTCTAAACAAGGATTTCCTTTTAACTATTTTCCGGGGAAATTCAGGGCAGTAACCGCCGTATATTATTATTTGTCTTTATTTTAAACATTACATTAGAATAACATTTATACCGCCCCTTGTTCTGCTAACAGATACATTATTGGTTAATTGATGATTTTTTTAAAAAAAAATATATTGGATGTTTTTATCCACTTTAATCATTTGTACGTATCTTTGCACGGTAATTGCCATCGATATGTTTTCAAAAGCTTGTGAATATGGCATTAAGTCCATGATTTATTTGGCCTCACATTCTGCCAAAAATGAGGTTTTAAGCCTGGATGAGATCTCCAAAGGGATAAACTCTCCGGAAGCATTCACCTCAAAAGTCCTGCAGCATCTGGTTAAATCCAGGTTAGTCGTATCCATAAAAGGTGCTAAAGGAGGTTTTAAAATTGAAAAAGAGTTTTTACCGACCATCAATTTGTCCGCCATTGTAAATGCAATTGATGGGGATAAACTCCTGGTGAGCTGTGGTCTTGGTTTATCCCATTGTAATGAAAAAAAACCCTGCCCAATACACAATCAGTATGCCTCGATCAGAACAGATCTTAATCAAATGCTTGAATCTACCTTCCTGGTAAATTTTTCTGATCAATCGGAAGCTAATAAATATGTATTAAAATAAAATTTTATTAAATGGAAACTTCAGAAATACAAACCGTTGGTTCTACTGTAGCCCTCGATTATCGTACCGCTGCTGTATTTCAAAAATACGGCATTGACTTTTGTTGTAAAGGCGGCCTTTCCATCGCGGAAGCTTGCCAACGCAAAGGCGTAAATAAAACCATCCTTTTGGATGAATTAGAAACGGTAACACAGGGAGCCGATGCTAAATCCGATAATTTTAATTCCTGGGAACTGGATAAACTGGTGGATTACATTGTAAATAAACATCATGCTTACATTAGCGAGCAAGTTCCGATCCTGTTGCAGTTTCTAAATAAACTTTGCAAAGTCCACGGAGAAAGACATCCTGAACTATTCGCTATAAACGAAGAATTTAATTACGTTGCGGAGGAATTGACCATGCATATGAAAAAAGAAGAACTTATCCTGTTTCCAGCTATAAAAAGTATGGTTAACGCTGCAAGAACAAATCAACCTTCTACAACTCCACCCTTTGGTTCTGTTCAAAATCCCATTGCGATGATGATGCATGAGCACGAAATAGAAGGAAATAGATTTGTAAAAATCGAAAAATTGACCAGTGCATACACTCCGCCTGCGGACGGTTGTACAACCTACCGCGTGGCTTTCCAAATGTTAAAGGATTTTCAGGTTGATCTGCATAAACACATTCATTTGGAAAACAATATTCTTTTTCCTAAAGCGGCTGAACTAGAGACTGTACATTAATCCAATTGAAAAATATCTTCAAATAAATAAGTCTTTCCAAAGCAAACTTTGCAATCAAGAAGACATAATTCGTCTAATTAAATTCTTTTGACTGGCTAAATTTTTTAATAGTCCTGGTCAGGATAAATTGGTTAACCACAATAGCGTACTAACCATCAAATTTTTATCAAAAAGAGAGAATACGGATCGTCTTCCCATGAACCTGACTGGTCTGTTTCGGTTCTATGATCCAGTCTTAACCGCTTTTTTTACTTCGCGGATAACTCATGATTATTTCGATAACCATTTAATTCAATAAGGATACCGGCAATTCCATTGAAAACAATGCGGAAGTTCATAATATCGGAATCGGTTTTTATCCGGTAAAACATGTTGATATAAAATAAATTTTATATTTAATCAACTTAAACTGGCACTTAAAATCCACCATTAATGCCACTAACAATATTATAAATCACACGTTTTGCAGCAAATTTAAATTTGCTAAATAACTCCAGACCACTCAGGCAAACCATCTCTACCCTGTTGAGACTTTTACTCATTCGTCCTAAATTTGTTAAATGGATCGAAAAAAGAATATACCATAACGCAGTTTGCCATGCTAATAATAGTCAGAATGATATCGAATTGGAATCGATAATATTCAATGTTATTTGATATATAACATCGACTCAATTTCAATTTCCTCCAGTTCCTCAGGTCGAAACAAACGATTGGCCTGCGGAAATACTATATAATCCTCCCTAAACATATGCAACTTTAACAATTCGATTAGGTTCTTTCCTTGCTCAATGGCTAAATCCAACATAGTAAGCCGTGAATTTTGATCAGGCAGCCTGGAAGATATTCCAAAAAAATTAAAAACAATGGCTCCCAATTGTATGCACTTCAAATGATCGTCTTGCATAACGTCAATACTGGTAATTTGCTCCTCTGAATTAGAATGTTCACCGGCAGTGGTTAACTTCTTTTTCAGACCAGGGTACAGAAATTTTTCTTCCAATTGCTGATGTTTTATTATTTGATGATCAAACAATGAAAAAAAAATTTGTAACCGCTCGTTTATTCCCCTATCAACCCCGGATGTCTGAATTTCATTCAGAACCAATTCAAAATTATCCAGTGCTTTTCTAAAAGTATTGTGTTCATCCATTAAATTTTTTAAGAAAATATGCATTTTTTCATAAGGTACATCATCCAGTGCCGGTGGCTGAAATGCATCGGGTGGATCCATTGGAGAAAATTCCAGACTGCCCTTATCTTTTTCGACGAATCGCTGCAGGTGTTCTTTACCATTTAACTCACCAGTTTTCATAGAAGCTTTTTAAGAATCAACAAATATATCATCAATCCATGACAAAAGAGCCATCATGGTAGGAAATCCTAAAGTAGGTAATGCCAAAAAGGCAATATGCTGAAGTTCCTCTTTGGTCACTCCCAACTGAACTGCTTTACGTATATGTGAGTGGAAAGCCCCTTCCAATTTGGCACCACCTGATAAGGCTACTTTTATCAGTGCTCTTGTTTTTTCATCCAGCGGGCCAGCTTGATGAACTGCTTCCCCAAGGCTAAAATATGCCTGACCAATTTGTGGGAACTTTTTTACAAAATCAGTAAATCTTTTAGGGATGGCACTTTTATCCTTTTCCATTTTCCACAAATTTTTATATACAATTAATTCCTCCGGTAAAATACAAAATTCTGTTGAAATTTTTTGATTATACTCCGTTAAGTTGTCATCCGGTATGACTTGTTCAATCTCATCAAATTTACAACAGTTATACTCAAATTATAAAATTATCTTTAAGATCAATTTACCACTTTGCAGTGCCGCTTATCGATAACTTCTTGCTCCTAGGTCTGGTTTCTCAGCACCTTTCCTGGTGTAAAAGTACCAATTAATAATACAAACAATTAAAAAATAAATAGTCATAAAAATAAAAAAGGGTCTTGCACTACCGGTAGAACTAATAGCTAATCCAATCAAGAGTGAAAAAATAAATGGACCATAAGCAGCAACGGCAGAAGTAAACCCAATCACACCTCCAGCCTGGCGAGGATTATCCGAAAAAATAATTGGAAACTGCCTAAACGTTGAAGCATTACCAATTCCAGAAAAGAAAAATATGCCCAACATCAAAAAGACAAACCCATTAAAAGTTGAGATGGATTCCGGCTGAAGATACCCTCCAAACACCAATGCTAAACAACATAAAATAAGCCCAATACCGGAAATCTGAGTTATTAAACCTCCGCCATATTTATCAGCTATACTTCCGGCCAATGCCCGCATGCTTGAACCAATCAAAGGACCATAGAAGGCATATTTTAATGGATCAATATCTGAAGAAAATTC
>JAYRWN010000149.1:0-13783 GCA_041917975.1 Saprospiraceae bacterium
ACTCAGAGGCATCCGCAACCAGATGGGTATGCTGTTTCAAGGCTCAGCGTTATTCGATTCAATGACGGTGGAGGAAAACATCCGCTTCCCCCTGGATATGTTTACGCACATGACCCGCGGCGAAAAACTAAAACAAGTCAACCTATGCCTTGAACGGGTTAATCTGTCCGGTAATAATCAAAAATATCCCTCAGAATTAAGTGGTGGGATGCAAAAAAGAGTTGGCATAGCCCGCGCCATTGTTCTGGAACCCAAATACCTTTTTTGTGATGAACCCAACTCCGGTTTGGACCCTAAAACGTCCATCCTCATTGATGAGCTGATCTCTGAAATCACCAAAGAGCGGAACATGACCACCATCATTAATACGCACGATATGAACTCGGTGATGGAAATCGGCGAAAATATTGTTCTCCTCCATCAGGGTGAAGCAGCCTGGAGCGGTACGAATGAAGAAGTCTTGTTGTCGGACAACCGGGTCCTGTATGATTTTATGTTTGCGTCGCCATTTTTACAAAAACTGCGGGAACAGGCCAGGTCCATTGAAGAATCCTGATGCTAATTCAGCGCATCAGCAACACCTCTCCCTGCACCTGCCGTTCTATACCATCCGACATCAACAATCTGGCCAGGTAAACATACACCCCTTCAGCACTCAAGGTGCCGCGAGATGTTCCATTCCATGAGTCCCCATCGGTTTGTGACACATTTTGTCCTTTATAAACACGGTTTCCCCAGCGATCATATACTTCCAAAAGATTCACCGCCAGTAAATCTGTACCGCCATGAATTTCAAAAACATCATTGATGCCATCACCATTGGGTGAAAAAATATTCGGTATGTGGACTTTATAAAAAGAGAGATCCAAAATCACTGTACTGTCGCACCCGATTTGTGAAAGTAACGGAACGGTATATATACCTTCCGCCGTATAATCAAAGCGTTGCAGTTTAAGTTTTTCACCGGGAAAAATTTTTGCAGCTGTATATCCTATAGGGTTCTTTTCCACTTCCAGATGAAGCTCCACCAGGCTGTCACACTGATCATTATTTTTAAACACCTCGCGGTAAACTCCACTTTCGGTCAAGGTTTTATTTTTAAATTGATAAGACTCATCGGCACAAATTCTTTGCACATCAGTAAATCCAAATGATGGCACAAAATGTCCGAAAGGTTCGGTTAGTTTACATCCGGATGGAGTCTGAATCCTTACCTGATAACGGCCTGTACCTGGTACTGCTCTTAAGGTAGCCTCATTCTCCCCAACTAAAGCAACACCATTTTTATACCATTGGTAATGTGAAGACAGGCTGTTGGGTACGCTGAGTGAAAACACCGGGTCGCAAGGATGCCCCTGAGGACTGATGACAAAAGCAAAATCCTTCTCGTCGGCCAAAATCAGGTTATCAAAAAAATAATAAATAGACCCGTCGGCACTTAGATTAGCACAATCCGGCCCGATGGCAATGGCATAAATGTCCAGCGTCGGTTTTATGGTGATGGTCCTGCGCACCCACTGATTAAACCCTGATGCATGCACAGCTTCCAGCCATAACCAACCGGGGCCATTTGTTGGGCAGCCAAAACTTTGATTTCCAATACCAAAAGGGAGGTTGTCACAAGAAGGAGTGCCGAAAAAAGTTACCAGCAACGGCGGGCTGGCGATCGCATTAATAAAACCGATATCAAATTGAAATTTATAAGTCTTTCCAGCCTCCAATGGGCGCAGTAAACAAGCTCCGGCATATTCTTTCCAACCGGGATCATCGTTCATACCAAAACGTCCATTGCGAAAACCCACACACGCCTCACCATCCGGTAACGGACGTGGTGGCGGCAAATCCGGCCAACCAAACCACCCGCACATATGCACATAGTCGGTAGTGGCTTCCGAGGCTTGTATCCATCCTTCAGCACAATTCAACTGGCTGCGATCCCGCGGACAACATTTCATATCCTCAAAGGACGGATTTGGTATCATCGAAACCGGGCGGGAAATCTCACATACACACTTAGGATCATTAAGGTCGATCAATCCATTACCATCGTCATCTATTCCATTTTCACAATTTTCCATGATCGTCGCAGAAGACGCCAGATACTGGCAGAAATAACCCATGAGGTCCATTACTGAACCGGTAAGGAAAATGGGAATCACCAAAAAAATCCACATGGATGGCAGAATTCGTCATTAAGATAGGGAAGTTTTTAACACAACATATTTTCAACTGCACATTTTGCCTCCCACCTAATTATTATTTACCATTTGACAACTATGCAATGTTTTTGTTGCCGACTTTAACCATTTCTATTAATCTGTTCTCCTTCATTTTCGTTCTTTTAATGAGGATAAGACCAGGTCTGCGTAAAATGTACAACGCCTTCATCCGGATCCAATAAACTGGCTTCAACCACAAGCCGATCGTCGTGCCAACGAAATTTCAGAACGGCAAAATTTTTCTCCGCCACCAGCGGCCCTATGCGCCAGGCATTATTTTCGTTGGCTTTTAGATATGCATGAGTCAAACCACTCGAAGTGATTTCGTACAGCGGCTCGTCTTGCCCCGGTAATTCCCTCTTAGCAATTTCACCGATGTGCCGGTCCCCGGATAACAGAATGACCGGTTTCCCTTTTTGGGTAAGTAACCGGTAAAACCTGGCTAAAGCAGCTGGAAAATTAGCCCACTTCTCATAATATTGGTCCTCATGCATGAATTGAATTCCTCCGCCGATAATGTTTATTGCAGCCGAGGACGTGTCCAGGGTGTGTTCCAACCAGTCCCATTGTTCATCACCCAGGATGTCTCCATGTGCATTGACCAAATACCGCTCAGGCCCTTCCGGATTGGATTGCAAAGTATCCCTGAATGAGCGCACATCTAACAGGATAATCTTTAGATGACCCTTGCTGACAAGTGGCACATCAAATGACTGGTAAACACCGTCTCTTTTTTGTACCGCAGCAGAACTATCCACATCCAAAAAATTGAGCAACAATTGTTTACTCTCCGTTTTACGCGGATACCGTTTGTCGCCATCATTCACGCCGTAATCATGATCATCCCATACGCCTAGAACGGGCACGGTTTCACGAAACCTCCGATAATTGGGTTCGTTCTTCTGGCGCTGATACATGGCAGCCATCGCAGCCATATCTTCCGTATCAGCATAAATAATATCCCCGAGCCATAACCAAAGATCAGGATTTTGAGCCTGAATAACTGGCCAGTACGATTGATCCAGTTCTGCGCGATTGCATGACCCAAAAGCAATGGTCTGGACTTGCTTGGGGAGTCTCGATCCTGTTGGTTTTTCCGATTTATGGTCTGACCTTTTGCATGAAACCAATCCTAAAATGATGATGAATACAATCCCGGAGATTAGATTCAGGGCTTGTTTTCTATTGAAGAGCCGGTGCTTGAGTGATTCATGTTTCACCAACTTATTAATCTTATTCATATTTTTTTGATCACAACCTGAGGACATTTCAAATCTTTAAAACACTTAGAATATGTTGAAGTTAATTATTATTTAGTCCCATAAATATCCTTCATCCGTGGCACACGGGGTACACCCGTTATTCAATTATTCTACAGGTCAGTTCTAGGGAGTAGCGAAAGTGCTACTCCCTTTTTTTTACTATCATAAGTATCATAAGTCATTATTTACCCTTGCCTTGCATCAAGACCAGCAGGGTGTAGAATAAGATTTTAAAATCCAAAGCCAGGCTCATGTTTTCCAGGTAGAGGATATCAAACTTCATCCGTTGCAGCATTTGATCCACCGTTGATGCATACCCGTATTTGACTTGCCCCCAAGATGTAATTCCAGGCCGCACCTTTAGCAAATGTTTAAAGTGCGGAGCCTTTTGCATGATCTGGTCTATATAAAATTTTCTTTCTGGACGTGGACCCACCAACGACATTTCTCCCTTAATTACATTCCAAAACTGAGGTATTTCATCCAACCGCCATATCCGCATGATCTTACCCCAGGGGGTGCAGCGGGCATCATCAGTGTGGGATAGTTGGGGCCCATTAACTTCTGCATTTTCGAACATGGACCGAAATTTAAATATTTGGAAAGGTTTTCCTCCCCGGCCAATTCTTTCCTGCTTAAAAAATACCGGTCCGGGAGAGGACCATTTGACTCTGATTACAATGTAGAGTATCAGTGGGGATAAAACGACCAGGGCAAAAATACTTATTGCGCCATCGAGGATACGTTTACAGACCTGTTGCCATAATGGCATGAGATTTTGGCGTATCTCAATTAAAATAGCTCCATAGAGGTGATTCATTTTTACCGTACCCAGCATAATGTCATACATGTCGGGTATTATTTTTACCAAAACACGTCGATCGAAATCAAATAAAACATTTAGGATTTGTTTTAACCGGTTGTGTTCCGAGGTTTCGATGGCTATGAGTACTTCCTCTACCTCTTGGGATTCGATAACTTGGGCTAATTGATCTACATGACCGAGATAGGGTAATTTATGTGCTAGGTCATTGGCATTTTTCCCATTAGCTTCCACAAATCCGATAAAATGGTGCCCCAGTTTTTTGGGCCGGCTATTGATATCTTCATACAAAACCATAGCGTTTTGATTACCGCCGATGATTATTGTATTATAAGTTACCTCGCCGGCTTTTAATTTTCTGCTGGCACGCGTTAGTAATACCATTCTTGAAAGGGAAGTTAATACGAAGTGTAATAAAAATAACGTGATAAAAGACTGGTAATAAAATCTGTAATCCGGAATTGTATCATCCAAAATGATCGCGAAAAAAATGATCAACACCCCAAAAAAGGACAGAAAAAAAGTTCGGGTCAGTGTCGCCATGCGGGACATTCGGTAAATGTCGTGGTAGTCGTCAAATAAGGTATAAAATAATAACCACCCTATAGAAATTAATAATAACCCGATCGAAAAATTAGGATCATCGATCACAACCGCCAAATCCCCTAGTCCTGATTCTGACCTTTTACGCAAATAAAAAAATATACCCCAAGCGAAGGCAGCCATCACGACATCAGCAAAAATATAAAGATTGGTATCTCTTCGTCGCCGGCTTTTATTCATGTTATAAATGTATCAAGCGTAGGTTATCCAAACTTATGCGTCCCACTTCCATCCCATCCGGCAATTGCGCTTCAAAAATAATCCGGTAGAATGATAAATCAGAAGCCTGAACATCCGGGGTAAAGTTAATATAAATTTTATTCCAGGCTGATCGGGGACGCAAAGCGACCTTGAGCTGATTAACCGGTGTGGTTCCGCCCTCACTGCCTTGAAGACCAACCCGGAATTCAATATCGTTGCGATAATGCATTTCCAAAAAAACCGGACGCCCGTCAGTGGGCACACCGGAGATGGGTAAAGATTGCGCAACGAAGATGTATGGATGATTAGGCGTCAATAATATCTCGCCGAAATGGCCGGATAAAGTATCTGTTTTTTCGCTCTGCCGGCAGACGGTCAGCGAATCCTGATCCAGGTCCAGGGAAACACTGTGTGATCTGGCTTCAAATTCTTCCAACCACCGAAAGCGGGCCACCGATTTGTAGCTGAATTCAGTTTGTAAAACAGTCTCCTGTCCGGGAACCAACTTCGATTGTTTTACCCATGGCGTAACCAAGTTGTAAACCATGGGCGCACTGCTAATGCCGTTTTCGCGGATGCCTGGCAAAATTTGCAAGTCGACCGGAAGATCAGCCAGGATAGGAATACTGGTACCCGGTACAAAGGCACCATGAAAAATATTATTGACATACACATGGTACTCGCTGAATTGTTGTAAGGGCGAACCTTGTCCCGGTGTGGTCTGGAAGGTAGGATAAAATATCACATAGGAGGCTTGCCCGTTGGGTTTTGTACATGCACCGATCATGACTCCTATCCACCCTATGATTATCCACAACCTCATAAACAAGTATTAACGCCTGGGCAAATCATGCTTTTCGGCTTCTGCCAATATCTTCCAGGCTAAGTCTAATGCTTCCGTACCATCCTCCAAGGTCACTTTTACCGGACCGCCATTTTTTACGGCTCCTAAAAAGGATTTTAATTCTTCCACGATGGCATTATTATTTTCCACCGGAGGCAAGACGACTTGCAGGTATTTTTCACCGTCGTCGGTCTCCAAAGGCATCACCAAACCAGATCCTTCTCCGGGGTGTTCATTCCAAAGTCGCACGATTTGGGTTTCTTTCTCTAATAAGTCGACGCTGATATACATATGTGGTTGAAAAAACCGCAGTTTGCGCATGGCTTTCAGTGAAATGCGACTGGCTGTAAGATTAGCGGTACAACCATTAGCAAACACCAACCGAGCATTACAAATGTCCGGAGTTTTACTGACCACAGCCACGCCATGCGCGGATATTTCGATCACCTCCGACTTAACCAAATGCAATAACAAATCCAGATCATGAATCATCAAATCCAACACTACGGAGACATCCGTACCTCGCGGATTAAACGGCGCCAGTCGATGAATTTCTACAAACATCGGATGCAGCGACTGGCCCTCCAAGGCTAAAAACGCCGGATTAAAACGCTCTACATGACCGACCTGTACCACCAATCCGGTCTGGAATGAAAGATCTAACAGTTGTTTTGCTTCCTCTAAAGTGGAACATACCGGTTTTTCAATAAAGACATGTTTACCTTTTAATAACGCTTGCTGAGCTAATCCAAAATGATATGGTGTCGGGGTTACAATATCCAAACAATCACATGCCTCCAACAACTCCTCAAAATTGTCCCAGGCGGGGACATTTAGCTCTTGACTGACTTGCTGCCTGGTCTGAGCATTAATCTCATAAAATCCGATTAAGTCCCAATCTGGAATTTGCTGAATACACCGAAGGTGGATTTTACCTAAATGACCTGCGCCTGCTACCGCTATTTTCATCAATTCCGGGTTAAATAAACCACTAATCCAATTACTAAGACAATTAACCACAAGGTAGCCGCTAATGCCAACGAACGAAAAATTTGTTTTCTTAAATCCAATAACAATTCCTTTTGTTCGGGGAATTTTACCGTCAGTTCCTTCTCCATCTTTTCTTTGCTGACTAATTGGCCGGCGCTGACGCTGATCCCTTTCTGTATCAATATTTTGTAGATCCGTAACACTTTTAACCGGAAATAGATGTTGATAAAAATCATGGCTCCAACCAACCCGGCAAAAACGAATGGCATCATGCGCTTTTAAACTTTTTAGTGATTACTACCGCCCAAAAGTAAACTTTTCGTCCACCACCTCCGTTCTCGCCATCACATTTTTAGCAAAGGATTGCATGAGGTTGAACGTTTTTTTATACTTTACCCACCAATTAATAACAATTTTTATGTACAAAATGTACGGTTGGCTTATCTTCTGGAGCTTAGCCACCTTTACCATCGCTCAACCCCTAAAACCTGATTTAAATTATTATTTACCCTCCATAACGTACAATCCACAGATACCGACGCCAGCGCAGTATTTGGGTCATGAAGTGGGCGAATGGCATGTGAGTCATGATCGGTTGTATGCCTATATGTTGAAATTGGCTGAACTCTCCGATCGCATCACCGTCGAAGAATATGCCCGCTCCTACGAAATGCGCCCCCTTATCCTGCTCACCATTACCTCCCCGGCCAATCATCTCCGGCTGCCGGAACTTAAACAGCAGCATCTGGATCTGGAAGATGTCCAAAAAGGACGCTCCTTACAAACACAAAATATGCCGGTAGTTCTTTACCAGGGTTTTAGCATCCACGGCAATGAAGCCAGCGGGGTTAATGCCGGGTTACTGTTAGCCTATTATTTAGCCGCCGGGCAAAGTGCGGAAATCAACACCCTGCTTGATCAGGCCATTATTTTATTTGATCCTTGTTTTAACCCGGATGGCGTACAACGGTTTTCGACCTGGGTTAATCAGCATAAAAGTTATCAGCTTTCCGCTGACCCTGTTTCCCGTGAATTAAATGAAGTCTGGCCGGGAGGACGTTTTAACCACTACTGGTTCGACCTCAACCGCGACTGGTTGTTGCAACAACATCCAGAGAGCCGCGGCCGCGTAGCTAAATTCCATGAGTGGAAACCTAATATTTTGACGGACCATCATGAACAAGGCAGCAATGCCACCTACTTTTTTATGCCCGGAGTACCCAGTCGTGTGCATCGATTGACACCTCCGGCCAATCAAGCCTTGACTAAGGACATCGCCGCTTTTCACGTGCGGGCTTTAGATAGTATCCGATCACTCTATTTTACGGAAGAAAATTATGATGATTATTATTACGGAAAAGGTTCCACTTATCCGGATATGTACGCCGGCATAGGTATTTTATTCGAACAGGCCAGTTCGCGGGGGCATAACCAGGAGACCGCCAATGGTTTATTAACCTTTCCTTTCACTATCCGCAACCAGGTAAATACCGGCATCTCGACCTACCAGGCCGCCGTTCATTTGCGCACCAGATTGTTAAACTATCAACGCGATTTTTACCAGCAGGTAGCCGAAGAAGCGGCCCGTCACCCGGTGAAATATTATGTCTTTGGAGATCCTGCGGATCAAGGAAAAGTGGAACATTTCCTGGACATTCTACAACGTCATCAGATTGACGTATTTGAATTAAAAAACAGCATAACCAAGAACAATTACACCTACCGGCCAGGCGAAGCATTTATAGTGCCTTTGGAACAAAAAAACCACAAAGTTATCCGGGCGGTTTTTGAAACGGTTACGGATTTTGCAGATTCTATTTTTTACGACATCAGCACCTGGACGCTTCCTTATGCGTTTAACCTGGTTCATACCGACCTGGATGCCCGTTCACAAAGCCTGTTGGGCAGTAAAGTCTATCGCGGATCAGCTCCGGCCCATCTCCTGGACGGTACGGCGACTTATGCCTATATTTTGCCCTGGCAAGACTATTATGCGCCAGCCATCTTGTATCAATTAATGGCTGCCGGCTACCAGGCGCGGGTGACCCAGATGCCGTTTACCGCTAAACTTCACCTGCAGACGAAAACCTTCCCTCATGGCAGTATCGTCATTCCGGTTCCGAAAGGACAAGATGCCGCCTTGCATGAGACATTCCGGACTTTATCCTTAAAATATCAGGTAGAGATCGACGGATTAAATACCGGATACACGGAGGGCATCAATCTGGGTAGTCCAAACATTTTACCACTCACTCTGCCCAAAATAGTGATGTTCATCGGTAATGGCGTGAGCCCCAGCGATGCCGGAGAAGTCTGGCATTTATTGGACCAACGTATGCATCAACCCCTGACCCTGGTAGATGTGGCCCAGGCCAATAACATCGTCTGGTCCAAATACAACGTGGTGATTATGGCAGACGGAAATTATGGCGCATTAGCCAAGCCTGTACAGGATAATCTGCGCGACTGGATCAGTAAAGGTGGAACCCTTATCGCCCTGGAAGGTGCAGCTAATTGGGCGACCGCCGCCGGGCTAGCCCAGGTCAAAGTTCGTAAATTGGACCCACCTGGAAGCATCCTCCTCTACGACCAACTTGATGAAGCCCGGCGGTCCAACAACATTCCCGGCAGCATTTTTATGAATAAGGTAGACTTAACTCATCCTTTGGGTTGGGGCTATACCCGGCCAGAGATCCCGGTATTCCGCCGTGGCAATGATTTCTGGGAGCAGCCCGAAAATAAACAGGCGGCTCCCCTATTGTATACTTCCACCCCTTATCTCAGCGGTTTTGTTCCCGTCACCATGCTGCCCAAAGCCAGCCAATCCGCCGGAATTATCGTCCATCAAATCGGACGGGGGCGTGTCATCTGTTTCGCTGATAACCCCGTGTTCCGCGCTTTTTGGTTCGGCACCAATAAATTATTGCTGAATGCCATCTGGTTCGGTCGTTTAATCAGTCCACAGGCAGCGGAAAACGTGCTGTCACAGCGACCCGCCGAGGAATAAATGATTTTTGAATTAAAATAAGATTTGTAAGGTTAATCGAAAATATGAGCCTTTGGGCAAACCCTGCAGATCGTATCCTTACTACCCCGGTTAAATCCGAGGTTCACCTTTCTGGTATAAACCGCAAAGCTGGCCAAAACGTCCGTTTGTACCTCTCTCAACACTTATCCGATCGCTAAGGCATTGCAATTATCCTAAACCACTTTTTGAACGTCGGCAGGATATGGTTTAAGAAATTTACCAAGAGTGAGCATCGGCGAGGTTTGGACAACAGATTGTCAGGTCTCACGAATTTAATTAATATTCCGTCAATTTCCTTAACTTCATTCTGCTGAAATCCTGATACCCATGATGAAAGTGAAATTCTGGGGCTGCCGCGGTTCATTGCCTGCCAGTTATCATGCGGACCATGTCCGTGAAAAACTTCGTGAAGTCCTTACTCACGCCATCGCCTTTGGCCTCCAATCAACGGAAGACATCCCCTCCTTTATGGATCAATTGCCGTTCCACCTGGCCGGCAGTTATGGCACCAATACCCCATGTGTAGAAATCATCGGAGGCGATGAAGTGGTTATCTGTGATGCCGGCTCCGGGATTCGCGACCTGGGCAAACATCTGGTCGCCACCAAACTCACCGCCCCCCTCACCATCAATATCCTCATGTCCCATTTACACTGGGACCATATTCAAGGCTTTCCTTTTTTTATCCCGGCCTACATGCAAGGGACACGCATAAAATTTTGGGGCGGGCATGAAACCCTTCAGGAAACATTTATCCGTCAGCAAAATGAACCGACCTTTCCTGTTCAATTTCGTGATATGGGCGCTGAAATGTCCTTTCATCATCTCGAGCCCCAGCACACCTATGATCTCGGCGGGTTTAAGGTCACCTGTATCGAACAACCGCATCCGGGAGGTTCTTATGGCTTCAGATTCCAATTAGGTGAGAAATCCGCGGTGTATAGCACAGATGCTGAACATCCGGAGGATATGGAAATGGACGATTATCGCTTCCTGGAGTTTTTTAAGAATACCGATGTATTGATTTTTGACGGCCAATTCAGTTTAGCAGATCATTTACATACCAAACAATACTGGGGGCATTCCAGCAATCTGGCCGCCATTGAATTAGCCGTACGGGCCGGTGTAAAAAAACTTGCCCTATTTCATTCTGACCACACCTATGATGATTATCAACTGCAAAAATTTCTTAAAGACAGCCAACGTTATCTCGAAATCTATGCCCCTGACAGCCCCTTGGACTTATTGATCGCTTATGACCGCTTACAGCTGGTGTTATAGATAAAGGACTTAAGTCTTTAGTATCCTCAACATATTTTTAGCCATTTTTAGAAAAAACATAACAATTAATTAGGCTCATTACAGCTGACCAGAGAACATGCTTTGTTTACAAGATGACGATACGTTTATGGAGGTACATCAGCTTCGCTGCTCCAGGATTATTTATTAATTAATAGTTATCAAATGTCTCCTTTATAAAAAACCGACAACACAGTCATATCGTCATTTTGGTCGGCATTGCCCCTGAAGGATAACACATCTTTGATAATAGCTACAACCGAATCTTCAGCGCGTTTTATGGATCGATCTTTAAAGATTTTGACCAGCCGGTCATTGGAATAGAGTTTTTTATTGCGGTCCATGGCTTCGGTGATACCATCTGTATATAATAAAATTTGATCTCCCGGACTTATGTTCAGTCTATTTTCTGTATACTCATAGTGGTCCACCGCCCCTAATACCGGACCATGTAGCTCTTCCAACTTATGAATATCTCCATTCGTATGAATAAGTAAAGGTGGATTATGCCCGGCATTACAATAAGCCAGTTGTCCGGACTTAATATTTAAAATTCCCAAAAAATAACTGACAAACATGGATGATTCATTCTCACTACAGATTTCCTGGTTCACTTGAGTTAATACTTTGGCCGGTGACTGAAAATATTGGGCATTGGTTTTTACCAAGGTCTTGGTCACGGCCATGAAGAGGGCTGCCGGCACCCCTTTATCGGAGACATCACCGATACCAAAGACCAGATGCTGTTCATCCACCATAAAAAAATCATAAAGATCTCCTCCAACTTCGCGGGCTGGCTCTAACGTTGCAAACAATTCTACTGATTTAAGCTCCGGAAAATTTCGTGGGATCATACTCATTTGAATTTCCCGGCCAACATTCAGTTCACTCTGCATGCGTTCATTATGTTTGGCAATGATGCGATTCAATCCTTCCAATTCTTGATTTTGCCGGGCTATTTCCGCATTTTTAGCCGCGAGTATGGTTTTAGATTTTTTTTCCTGAATAAAATTGCGGTAAATAAAAAAACTGATCAGACCTAGTGATAAAGCACATATCAGGAGCAAATTTCGCCAGGAGCGTTCTTTTTGAATAATTGCCGCATCGCGTTGCAATTGCTCGACAGCGCGCAAACTATCTATCTCCGCCTTTTGCGTTATGGCCAACAGTTCCAATTGGGATTTAGACAGGTTTTCAAATAAATTTCGGTTGATGGAGTCAATCTTATTTAATTCCAGCTCGGATTTTTGCAGCTCGTATTTTTGTCGGATCAATACTTGCGTTTGTATCTTTTCCTTATTCTCAGCAATTTCTTTCAGCATTTTTTCTTCTTCCATCTGGGTACGCAATGTACTTAAGTCCACTTCCTTTTTCTGGAGCAATATATTATTTAGTGATTGCACCAGGCGATAATATTGTATGGATTTTTCCGTATTTCCGGCTTTCTCAAAAGTTTCAGATAAATAGCTGTAACAACTGCGTAACTCCTCTACATTATTTAATTCCCGCGCTATAGTGGCGGCTTCTTCCAATCTCTGCAAGGATTCATCATATCTTTTTAAATTATTTAATACAATGGATATATTTTTTAGAGCCGCCAATAACCCTTCCCGGTTCTTAAATGACCGCCTGGCTGCCAGGGTCTTTTCAAAATGGTCTAAAGAAGATTTATAATCCCGCACATCCGCATACAGCATGCCTAGATTATTATGAATCATGGCTTGACCATTTTCATTACCTAACTTCTCATTTAATGTTAGAGATTGTTCATAATAGTTGATGGCCGATTTATATTGATTATGCTCCCAGTATAAGAATGCTATATCGTTCAATTGCCGGGAGGCTTCTTTCAAATTGTTTTCTGCTATTCGTGTTGTATAGACTTGTTGCGCCAGGCTGATTCTGGCTGAATCGTCCCGCGATAAAGGTTGTGGTTGTGCAAATAGCGAACAATAACAAAAACAACCAATTGTTATCAGCCAATATCGGTGAAATATGACCTTTTGCAATAGCATGACCTATTATTTCTCCGACGTGTAGAAATGAATAGTTTTGGTCGCTTCATTGCCTACCATATCCAAAGCTCGCATAACAATGGAATATTTTTGATTCCGATTAAAATTACGCAGAGGTGCCGTATACAATTGTTCAGCTTTTTCATTAATGCGATAATAAATTCTATCGCTCCCGGTCAATGCATCGGTGGCTGCTAAAAATAAAGTTGTGTAAGCGGGATAAACCGGCAACCCATCTTTATCTCCTACAGGTTGTGCACTAAAATTCGGCAATATGTCAGGTGCTTCAGCATCTACAAAAAAGTTAGTTTGGGCCAGATTACGATTATTTACATTATCATATCCAAATAATTCTAAGCGGTGTGCTCCGGATGCATTTACAGTGAACGGTTGATCGTATCGTAATTCAGCGCTACTTCCATCTAGGCTATAACTGATGTATTGCAATCCCGATTCTTTGTCCTGGGCAGATAAATTAATCATAGTGCGCGGACTGATG
>JAYRWN010000150.1:0-30053 GCA_041917975.1 Saprospiraceae bacterium
GAAAAACGGTTTGCCAACTGGTTGGAAAATTTGCAGGATTGGAATCTGTCCCGTTCCAGATATTGGGGTATTCCCTTACCCATCTGGCGTACTGCGGATGCCAGTGAAGAATTGTGCATAGGTTCGGTGGAAGAATTAGAAGATCAGATTCTGATAGCGAATGCTGCCTTTCAACTTAACCAAACGGTACCTCTTGATCTGCACCGCCCTTATTTAGATGAGATCGTGCTGGTTTCTCCCGGAGGTCAAAAAATGTACCGCGAGCTGGACCTTATCGACGTGTGGTTTGACAGCGGGTCCATGCCTTATGCCCAATGGCATTTTCCCTTTGCTAATCAGGATATTTTTAAAAAGAACTTCCCAGCGGATTTTATTGCTGAAGGTGTGGACCAGACCAGAGGTTGGTTTTTTACCTTGCATGCCATTGCCGTGATGGTCTTTGACAGTATTGCCTTTAAAAATGTGGTGTCCAATGGATTGGTCCAGGATAAACTGGGCCGAAAAATGTCTAAACGTCTAGGTAATGCCGTGGAACCGTTTGAAACCATCGCTACTTATGGGGCTGATGCAACTCGTTGGTATTTAATCTCGAACGCTCAACCCTGGGATAACCTTAAGTTTGACCTGGAAGGAGTGGAAGAAGTGCGCCGCAAGTTTTTTGGCACCTTGTACAACACCTATTCATTTTTTGCCTTGTATGCTAATATCGATGGATTTACCCACCAGGAATATTATCTCCCGATGGAACAAAGGCCGGAAATAGACCGTTGGATCATTTCCAAGCTGCACACCCTCATCGGAGAAGTGGCTGCGGATTATCTCGATTACGAACCTACCAATGCCACGCGCCGGCTGGAAACATTTGTAGATGAACATTTGAGTAACTGGTACGTTCGTTTGTCCCGCCGGCGATTCTGGAAAGGTGATTATACCGCGGACAAAATATCAGCTTATCAGACCCTGTACGAATGCCTGATCAACATGGTCAAAATGATGGCACCGGTAGCACCGTTTTTTGCTGATTGGCTCTACAGAAATCTCAATGAGGTCACTCGCCGTGAACCTCATACGTCCGTTCATCTGAGTTTATTTCCGGAGAGTAATACCGGACGAATCGATCTTCATCTGGAAGAAAAAATGGACTATGCCCAGCGCATATCTTCGCTGGTTCTATCCTTGCGCAAAAAAGAAAAGATCCGGGTAAGGCAGCCTTTATTACGAGTATTGATACCTGTGTTAGACCCCCATTTTGAGGCTCAAATCCTGGCTGTGGCTGATTTGATAAAAGCGGAAGTGAATGTGAAAGACATTCATCTGGTGGAGGACACCAGTGGACTCATCGTCAAAAAAGCCAAAGCTAATTTTAAAACCCTGGGTAAACGATTAGGCAAACAGATGAAAGCGGCCGCAGCTTATATAGAGGCTTTAGACAACACCACCATCGCCGAGTTTGAAAGAAGCGGTACCCTGACAACTCAATTAGATGGGGAAACAATCACTTTTGAGAGTGAAGATCTGCTGATAAGCTCGGAAGACATACCAGGATGGCAAGTCATTAATGACGGCGACTTAACCTTGGCGCTGGACACCACCCTTACTCCGGAACTGATTGCCGAAGGCACAGCCAGAGAATTAGTGAATCGGATTCAGAATCTGCGCAAAACCAATGATTTTAAAGTAACGGATAAAATAATTATTCGCCTGGAGGACCATGAACGTATCCAGGCAGCAGTACATCAATTCGGCACTTATATCTGCGACGAAACTCTCGGTACAGCTATAGAGTTGCATACGGATTTGGCTGCTGAAAAAATAGAACTTTTCGATGATTTAAGCCTTGCCATGCAGGTGGAAGTAACACCGTGAGGGCAGAAGAAATCATTTCTAATTTAAAAATAAACCAGGCCCCCTCCGGGGAGTATTTGTATTAATTCCTCGGGGACGGGTAAATTATTCCAGCGTAAATCAAGCTGTTCTAAACAGGGTAAATCGAATAAAGTCTGCGGTATTGAAGTAAGCTGATTACCGCGCAAATCCAGGCGTCGGAGCTTTTGGTTTTTTAATAAGGCTTCAGGTAGTGCGGTAAGTTTATTATTGCGCAGATTTAATACTTGAAGAGCCGGAAATAAAGGAATAGAAGTGAGAAAATTATTTTCCAAATTTAAATTTATTAGTTCCGATAACTGAGTCATTGCTGCTGGTAAACAGGAGATGTTATTGTTTTTTAAAGATAGCTTACGTAGGGAAATTAGCTGATAGAATGTATCGGGGAGAGAGGAGATCTGATTATTATCAGCGTTTAAATAGAATAAATTTCTTAATAAACCAATGCTGGAAGGTAAAGTGTGCAACACATTGGCACTAATATTTAAGTAGCGCAATTTTATTAGTTGGCCTAAAGTCTCGGGTAATACATTTAGTTTATCTTGGTGCAGATATAAATAACTGTCCAGTTGGTTTAATTCACAGATAGTTTCTGGAATATATTCCAGGGCATTGTGACCCAGATCCAGCATCCGCAAGGCCTTCAGGTTTTTTATTAGTGGAGATATTTTGGGGAGTTTATTTTCTGATAAATTAAGTATTTGCTGTGTAGGTTGATTCCACCAGTAGTATGGAATGTCCGTAAGATGGTTATTAAATAATGAAATTTCATCCCAATCCTCGGTGATGGCGGGCATTGAAATTAGAGCTGAGTTATTTAGTATTAAACGTTTCAATATTATTTAGCGGTGTGTTTATTAATTACTTGTTCACACGCTTCTTCTAATAATACAAATACTTCCTGGAATTTATTCGTGTAATAGGGATCTGGTACAGATTTATTGTAATCCGGGAAACTATAATTTAAGATCAGCTGAATTTTGTTTTTTTCCTCAGCGGTACGTGCGAGCCGGTGGACGAATTGATAATTTTCCGCATCCATGGTCAGAATTAAATCGAAGCGCAGGAAGTCCACCGGGTTAAACATGCGGGCGCTTTGCCAGGAAATATCAATCCCATGTAATTGTGCGGTCTTGATAGCGCGCGGGTCGGGTTTCTCACCGATATGCCAGGCATGTGTACCGGCAGAATCTACATCCCAATCCAGATCGAGATATTTTATTTTATGGGCCAGAATGCCTTGCGCTAATGGGGAGCGGCATATATTGCCCATACAGACCATTAAGATGCGCATGTCTTTTTTATTTTTTAACTGCAGCGACTAGCCGGGGACACAGTTTTGGAAAAAGTTTGTCGCTCTAAATATATTACAAAACAATATGCTGTTGAATTAAGGCAGCGAGAGAGGCTAATTCAGCTGAAGACGGTTTGGATTTGTCCTTCATAAAATTCATATCATTCATTTCACGGATGGGGATCAAATGGATATGAGCGTGAGGGACTTCTAAGCCGATGACCGATACACCAATGCGTTTGCAGGGTACCGCAGCACGCAGTCCAATGGCTACTTTTTTAGCGAAGGTGACCATGTCCTGCAGCAGTTGATCTTCTAAATCGAAAATATAATCTACTTCTATTTTCGGGACCACCAGCACATGACCGGTATTAACCGGGGTGATGTCCAGAAAAGCAAGAAATTGCTCATTTTCAGCAACGCGATGGCATGGAATTTCACCACGGATAATGCGTGAAAAAATAGAGGTCATATTATGCACCTATTTCGACTATTTCCAAATGCATCAGACCTCCCGGAGTTTGTATGGCTGCTACGTCTCCTTTGCCTTTCCCTAACAAACCCTGGCCTATAGGGGAGGTAACTGATATTTTACCTTCTTTAAGATTAGCTTCACTTTCAGAAACCAGTTTGTATATAATTTCCTTACCGGTTTTTACATTTTTAAGTTTTACAGAAGAAAGTAACGATATTTTAAAGGGGTCTAAAAAAGATTCATCGATGACGCGCGCATTCATCAATTGTTTTTCGATGGTATTGATGCGCAATTCCAGCATGCCTTGGGCATTTTTAGCAGCGTCATACTCCGCGTTTTCAGAAAGATCGCCTTTATCTCGGGCTTCAGCTATAGCACGGGCCGCTTCGCGCCGACCGTTCAACTTCAAATCTTCAAGTTCGTTTTTCAGTTTGTCATACCCTTCCTGGGTTAAATATATTATATCAGCCATAAAGCTATATTCTAAGTGAAATGATATTTTTTGGATTATTTCTTTTCGAGCCGACCAACCCTTTCAGGCAAAATGGAAGTGTTTGGGACTAGTTCTTAAAGAATAAAAAAGAGAAGAAAATAGACTAAACTGGTTTCTACTTTCTTCTCTTTCCAGATGCAAAAATAAGTGTATTTTATGTAATCATCAAATAAATTTCATATGGATATGCGCACTGATAAATTGTGCGTACCATTAAATACCCGGGAAGTGAGGTAGCCATAATCAATACCCAGTCGTCGCGAACTACCTTTTTTTAAAGGCATATCAAATGAAGCACCGGCACTAAATCCGGTAAACACACTGCGGTCCACAGAGTGCTGGTTAGCCCCTAATTCATGTTTATAACCAGCGCGGATAGAGAAAATTTCTCTAAGGGAATATTCAACACCTCCGCCCAACTGATCCCGTGAGAAAGAGTTGGCGGTGAAATTACCTAAAGCGGTGATGCGGTGGTTTTTGGTCGCATAAAAGTCATATGACATACCAATATTAAGCAGTGAAGGTAGATCAAATGATGCCGCCCGCTGCTCGTAAGTGAGGTCATAAATGGTGTTATTATCTTTGTTTTCACCTTGAAAGGATAAACCTTCGCCGCCGAATTTCATAGGTGACCCGACATTGCGCAGGGATATGCCGAATTTAAAATTATCTTTTGGGCCGGCAACATACTGTATCCCTGCATCTAGGGCAAAACCAAACGCTGTCAGATCAGCAGTAGACTCGGAGATGGTCCTGAATAGAATGCCGACCGACACCTTGTTATCAAAGCGGTGTGCATATGCCACACCCAGGTGGAAAAAGCTGGGTGAAAAAGTGGCTCCAGTGCCATCAGGGGATTGAACGGTAGTTTCAATAAGATCACCAAAATCCAGAGAAACTATACTGATGCCTAATACCCCATTATCACCTACCCGCTGGGCCAGGCCCAAGCCATTCAAGGCTATATCTGTACCGGATAAATAGCGTGAGTGGCCAATGAGTACCTCGGTGCGATTTATGCCGGTTAAGCCGGCGACATTCAGGCGCATTGCTTCCACACCCTTGATGAACGAGGTATTCATTGTATAAAAGCCCAAACTGCGGGCCCAGGGGTTAAGAAGTAGCTCGTAGGCTCCGGCTTCTCCCTGGCGATCAGGGTTACCACCGCGAAGGTTATTCAAGCTAAGAATTATCGTTAGGACCAGGAGGTAAATTTTCTTCATGAGCACATTTTTTTATAAACCACTGGGATCAAACTTCCTTTGTACTCCAAACCACTTGATGACCCGCTCGCCAATGTCGGGTGCTGAAACATGGATCAAATAGACTCCACTGGCCACCGGTATGCCTTTCGCATTTTTAAGATCCCATTCCAGATCGGGCTGGATTTGAGTGTCGTTGATCGCCGGATTGGAACGGTCGGTTATGGGCAGGCGACTTTCGATGCGTTTGTATTGGCGGATAAAACGGCCATCCAACGAATAGATGGTTACCACGCAATTAGCCGGAAGGTTAGTAATTTTTACAATGTTACTGAACTGAGATGTTTCATAACTGGAGTAACCATAATAAGGATTTGGAACCGCTTTGATAGCTTTTAAGACTTCCGGTAAGTCCGGGGCTTCCGGAACTTTGGCTTCCAGATTGGACAACTTAAACCGATAAGCCGGATGGCCTTGATTAACACCAGTGCCTTGAGCCACACCATAAGGATTATCGACCCGCAATTTTATGGTTACTTCATGAGGGATTAGCCCATCCTTGTAACTAGTGACAGTCTGACCCGAGGATAGAACAGGAATGCCCGTCCAGGTTATTTGGGTCAAGGCATTTATTTTACGTAATTCGTTTTGAGTAGGATCAAGACGCGTACGGATAAAGGCACAAGCATCATATGCTGTATTAGAAACATAAATGAAGTGCTGGCCTCCCATCAAAAAATTATAAATGGATACTTGCGCGGGTACATCTAAAAACAATTGATTGGTAGGGTTCCACATCATATCGCCACCGATAGGTTGGCCACCGGTAAAAAGTTCTTTAAAGAACCGTCCGTCGTAAACTGAATTTTCTCCAAAGAAAATATTCAGACGTTGCCCTGTTTCTACATCGATGGCATAACCCGGAAACCAGGCCATACCCTCTCCGTCCCCGTCCGGGTCAGGTAATCCATCATTATTGGTATCTTCTTTACCTACTGAAGGGCTACGGCGGAGGTCAAAGTTACGTGCATTACCAATGGCCGGAATGCCTAAGCCTACCGTAGAAGAGGTGTAAAAAAGATTTGCTGTTTCGACGACCACACACCGGCTCCATAGTTTTTTATCCGGAGTAAGCACGATATCGATATTGTTAAGGTCTTTAAGACCGGCGCGCTGCCTTACGATTTCAAAACTCTGTCCTTGATCATGCCAGGATGGAGAAATATAGGGTGTACCGGCTGCAGGACGCCGATAGTCCGTAAGTAAAAAGGGTACCAGGGGTCCCATTGCTGACAGCCCGCGATCCGGGTCTAACAAATTATCGGCTTCCCCTGAATTTGTTTTAATATAATGTAACACGCCTTCTCCATCCGGAATGAAGGATAACCAGGGGGATTTATTTTTATCTGTGTATTCTACCACTCCTCCCAAAGCACCATTAGTGGCTGTTTCCTTGCTTCCGGCTTCCGGGGTTTGGCCGATAACAATAGAAAATCCGTAACTGGCTATCACCTGTTCGTTAAGGCGGGCCAAGGTTGTTTCGGAGACGATGACCCGGTTTGGGTCATCTGCTTTGGTTAAGGTCCAGCGGGCATTGGGATCAAGGATATTATCACTTAGATTTCTGTCACTAAATTTAAGGATAAATTCCCCGTCTTTTACATCAAGGGGGTTAAAGACCAGAATTTTCACCGGACCTTGGCCGGGAGCATAAGTGATTTCACCGGTAAAAGGACCGTTGACAATGGCGTTGCGCGACTCCGGGGATAACTCCAGAAAATTGGAACCGGCTCCTTGGCCATCCAGCCGGGTGACTACGGCACCATCACCATATTTGGCATTCAGTTGGGTGTAAACGATGCTTCGCGGAGTGCCTTCATATTTTCTAATATTCCGACGCCCCTCCAGGTATGGGCGCCTCTGGCCCACGACATCTTTCGGATCAAATGGTGCGTACCCGTTATAAGCATAAGCAATCGCTGTGAAATAATACTTTTTATGATTCACCAAAGCTCTGTCCTCAGAAGCAAATTGGTCCTCGGTCACTTTAAAGGTACGGCGAATACCCGTATTGGCCCCTTCTACCTTCAGTTCAGGTATCCAGACCGGTTCGGAAGAATTTGGGTTGGGTATAGACGTCCAATTGTAGACGGATTGAACGTTGTTTTTTAAATCCACTTGATAAATCAGCCGGGCCTTTTCAAAGTCATTTAACTCCCCAACGGAAACTTCAGAATTAATCAGTTGGTATATTTTGTAGCCTTCAAAACGGTATAAACTGTCCACCTCACCGGCAGGGGCTTGCAGGTCTACTTCAGCATAAGCTTCAAAACGGTTGTTAGAGCTTACAGAGTCGTTAGTGAGGATCAAAATAAGTTCTTTATCCAGTTCTACGATATCCACATCAGGAGCGTCCGGTCCGTCAGTTATATCAAAACAATTATCAAATAAAGATTGGGCGATGTCATCGGCTGAGAGTAATCTTTCAATGTTCGGGCAGGGATAATCAAAATCGGGAACCCAGACAACACCAACGATCAACTCGTTGACCGCTCCCGGATCGAGGCGGAAAGGCCCGGAAGCCTGGATCATCCGGCGGTCACCAAAATCCAAATTGGCTGTACACATGGACCAACCACTGGCCTGATTAGGTGGTTCGGTGAAGGAATAATTAATAGGGCTTCCACCCAGCTGATAAGCAGTACCGCCATAGGAGAAACGTGTGCCATCTTTCCAACTACCGGATAAATAATTGTAATATTCTTGAGCCACTTGTGGGTCGGTCATCCCATTCGGCCAATTGCCTACCGCTTGATTATTATAGTAGGTAAAGGATGACATCCCTATTTCATTCCCATTCTCGTCCAATGGACCACGAAAATAATCCACGCCCAGGATCGGGACTTCATTGCAATAGGTATTTACTCCACCCGGACAAGCGCAGCCGGTCTCTCCGTCTGTAGCATCTTCGTTATAGACATAGGCTAACGAGCGGGACGTATCGCAGCCGATATAATCGTCGGTAAAACATCCTAAATCCGGGTCTACCCACATGGCAAAATAGGTGCTGTCAATGGTCGTTGTGGCGCGGTTGATTAACTTATACCGCTGAAAGGTCATATCATTAATCTCATCGTTGGTGGCGTAAGCGAAAGACTGCACCTGTATTTCCATTTGGATGGGTTTGCCCTGCGTCTGAGTATGAATACCGCCAGCATCGTTATAAATCCAAAAGATCATCTCATCCGGGTATTGAGGTGCATTACAACCTCTGATTTCAATTACCGGATAGTCACCATCACACGGGTTATAACGCCCATTGCGATTATTATCAAAAAATGCTGCCAAACCTTGGGTGGTGTTTGGGAGTTCAAAACCATGCAAATCGGCAAAATACGGGTTACCGCGAGCCGGCCAACCCAGCACATCCTCCGGAATGGTATTACAATCATATGGAACACCTGCTTGTATCGCTTTGTTATAGTTAGCCAGATGAAGGGCAATGTTAGACCCCAATACTTTAAAATGTTTGTCCCACTTAAAGCAGGTTTCAATGTCGATGGTTCCATTCACCGGGTCAAGGGGGCCAGGCCAAAAATCGTTAGCTGTTCCTGAGCGATAGGTCTGAGCCGCCAATTTTAAATTACCTACCGGATCGTATCCTCCCAGCCATACAGCACCGGCAAAAATGGCGGACACTTCCGGTATGCCTGAAGCGGGGTCCACTTTAGGTACGATATATTTTCCGTCACTCAAATCCCACCAGACATCTCCACCCCCGAGTAATCTCGCGCGCACATTGTTAATGGACTGATCCATCACCGAGCGGGAAGGGGCACAATCAGCCCGCAAAGAGAGGGCCTGTTGTTTCATTTTACGTTTCTGAAGATAATCCGGGCGATGAGCCAACAGGGTTCCGGTCCACAATATTAGGACGAGAAAACAGTAAGATCTTAGAATATAATTGCTCTTCATACGCTTACATCATTATTAAAATTCAATTATGGCCCCGAGAAAAACACGGCGGGGTAAACTGAATAAATCCGGGTTATTTAAAGCCCATGAATAGGAGGCCAGATAAGCATCCACATCCCGACCCGAAGTAATTATGGTATTCAGGGCGCTGCGTCCATCGGATGAGGTTAGATACCCATCATCATCAGGAGATCCGGTGACAGGATAAACTCCGACTACATTGCGGCGATCCAGCACATTTTGCACCCTTAAATAGGCATTGACAAACACGGGACGATTGTTTTGATCATTCCCAATGCGGAAGCTTTTATCCAAACGCAGATCCAGGGTAAAATTCCATGGCAAGCGGGCTCCGTTGATGGCACCTTTGAAGCCGGTTCCGGTGAACGGTTGGGCCCGTTGTAATTTGGTATAGGGACGTCCACTGACCGCATTGGCCTGGAGGTTTAACCCCGCATTGGACAAGATATCAAGGCCTAGAAACCGAGGGCCATTGTACCTATTCCCTTGACCATAACGGTAATCAAAGGTGGTGACAAAGCGGTGACGTTCGTCAAAGGACAATGGAAAAAGTGTACGGATATTACCCCGAGTATTGAGCCCGCGTTGGGAATTAGAATTTGATCCGGTACCATCCGCAAACTGGAGCGTGTAATTAGCCGTAAACTCCAGGTTATTGGTTCGCCGCAAATCGTATTGGAAAGAAAATCCCTTCACCGTCCCGAAGTCCAGATTACCGTAACTTTCATAAGTGTTGACTGGGGCTGGGATATATAAATAGGTGCGACTTTGGATCATATCCCGCATTTCTTTATAGTAGGCCGCTATTTTTAATGCTGACGAGTTAGATATTTTTTGTTGAAAGCCTACTTCATAATCAATGGTGCGTTCCGGTCTTAGATTTGGGTTGTTGCTGGGTGTGCGACCGGCATCTTCGAAATAAAAATAATCCAAAGGGGTAGCAATGGTATTGGATGGCGGTCGCTGGACCAGGATATCATAGTGAGCAAAAAAATTAGCTTCTTCGGAGATGGGGAAAGAAAAAGCGAGGCGCGGCATCCAATTAATCTGTGGCTTATAGTCTTCGAAGGATGTAGTATAATCAAAGTCTTTGTTTTTGATGTTCGCTTCGGGGTTCACGTATTTGGGCTGGACTATTTCACCTCCGAAGATGATGTTACCATCATTAGCGGCAGTACCGTTAGGCAGATACCATTGTTCACCACGGCGGTAGGCTTTCACTTTATTGGAAGTGGAGTTTTCAATATAAACTAAAAAATCATCAGCCACATTAGCCGGTTTTTCAGCGCCTATAGCTGAGTAGAAGTTCTTAGCATCCATTATTTCATACAACGAGAAGGGGTCTTTCAGCACCATGGTATTGGCATCGTAGCGGTCCACACGCACACCCACCCTGAAGATGATATCTTTAAACGAAAATTTATCTTGAAGGTAAGCCGCAGCATAAGTCGGACGATTCGGTGCCACGGGGTAGGTGCGTTTGCCCGCCGCATCGACTTGGGTGAAAAAATCTTTAAAACTTAATTTTTGACTTGCTTTGCGACCTAAGTAATCGAAGCCGTAATAATCCATCAACCCCTGATCGGTAAGTTCCCGTACGGAGAACATATCCAGAGCAAGCTGATCCGGATTGAGCCCATCCACATTGACATAGTCGTACAAGGTCTGTCCGGTCACTTCACGGACGCGTTTGTAAAAAAGTAAATCAGGATCTTCAGCTATCAGAGTACGGAATTGCTCAAATTGGAATGGTATGGTTTGCCCTTGAAAGGTGCCGATCACTTGATTGGTATCTACGCCGATGATATGGTCGTTTGCTTGGAGGCGCCCGATGGTCCATAGCCCATTTGGTGCTACAGCCCAACTGCGATTCCTGCGTTCTTCCAGGGTTACCCCAAACTGAATATTATGACGGCCCTTACTGGACTTTCCCGGCACCAGGTCGAATGATCCATTGCCATTAAATGTCAATATTTCTGACTCACCTTTGGAGAAACGATTATAGACCGCTCCGACATTGCTATGGATTCGCCAGACCGTGTTATAATTAGCTGACCAGAAACCATTAAACGCATTGTAGGCAAGTAAGTCAGAAGGATTTTGTCCCAAGTTGTAGTTGGCCAGCGTAGGATTAATGGTGCCAGGCGTATAACCTTCTAGAACCTGTAAATAGCCAGCGTGAGCCAGACCAGGTGCGGGGCCTTTGGTGTAGGCGCTTTCACCTTCTACCGGAATCCAGGTTACATCGAACTTCCCAACATATCCATAATCAAATAAACGATCTTGGTGAATAGGGTCTTCATCGCGGGTAAATGCTTTTTCATAGCCGGCTTGAAGGGTATAAGTAAAATTCCTAATCAAGGCCTTGGAAGCGTTAACCTCTTCCGGTCCCTGGTAACCGATGCGATGTCTTAGTCGCAGGTTAGTGCGGTAACCATGACTGTAAAAAGTTGGGTTATGTGTATAGTTAAGTAGACCCCAGCCGCCAGGTGTAAATTGGTTTTGGATACTATTGTAGTTGCCGGTAAGGCTAAGGTCGATTCCTTTAGTGATTTGAGCTTCAAGTTTTCCGGTTAAATCCAAGCGTTGGTTATCCTCATTAGGTTGTGCTTTTAACAGCTGGGCATCATTCATTTGCAGCCCTTCAGCTGTTGAAAGTGTGGTGCCCAAAACCCTGGCAGTAGGTGTAGTCTCAAGTTCTTTAATTTTAGTTTCGGAAACTCGATAGGCACCCGTAGCCGGCGGATCATCATCCTCCTGACTGAGGTATTGGCCGGATACCCGAAACCCTAACAGGGGATTACCATTTTTGCGTTTAAAGATAGGACCACTAAGGTTAAAATTTAGAAGATTATAACCAAAGGCATCCAGGTATTTGGAAGATTCTGCTTCTATACCTCCACTGAATTTAGCGGAAGGACCTTTGGTAGTGATGGAGATGATACCTCCGGTTACGTCGCCATAACGGGCTTCGATACCTCCTGTGATCACCTGCAGTTGGTCTATTTCGGTCTGCGGAATTAAGTTGCCCTGCACCCGTACGCCATCTATATAATAATCCGTAGCATTAGTTCTTGAGCCACGTACAGAAATAGCGCCACCATCTATGGAGGAGATGCCCGCGGTGGTCGCTGCCAGTTGATTGATACTTTTCGTAGGCAAAAAGCGTATTTTTTCTGCGGTGACAATGCCTCCGGAGGTGGTATTATCTTGTTCGATAAGGGGTACCTTATAATCTATAACCTCTATGGTGGTTAAAGTCAACCCCTGTTCCAGCCCTACATTCAGGCGGGTCAGTTTGCCGGCATAGATAATGACCCCATTTTGGCGCTGGCTTTGGTAACCGGTGTAGCTAAATTCAATATCATATGTACCTGGATCAAGGTTCGAAATGGCATAATTTCCCTCGGCGTCGGTGTCCGTGCCGGTGATGAGTATGCCATTTTTGTATAGGGCAATATTAGCCCCGATGATGGGCTCATTGGTTTCTTTATCAATTAATTTTCCTTCAATGGCTGATTGGGCTTGTAGCCCAAAGGCACAGCATAACATCCATGCCACCACCCACATCCACTTATGCATATCAGAAAATCTAGTTATCACGCTTAAAAGTAGTGGTTATAAATAGTATCTAAAATCTTTTTCTTAGTCATTAACGTTTAGAGACGACCTTTTGAAACTTCGGCTGCTATCTTTTCAACCAGTAACGCGGCTATTTTATATTTAGATTCCTTAGTCCAGCCTGCGATGTGGGGTGTAAGCAAGACTTGTGGCAGTCCGTAAAGTTCTTGATACATACCTTCTTCTTCAGCAGTAAAAGTATCCACTTTTTCATTTTCAAAAACATCCAAAGCCGCTTTACTTACCTGACCTTCCTTCAAGGCGGATAGCAGGTGAGCTGTATGAACTATTTTCCCACGTGAGGTATTAATAATGATTACTCCCCGTTTGCACCGATACAGAAAATCAAGATCAACCAAATAGTTTGTTTCAGTTGTCAAAGGAAGGTGAAAGCTTATAAAATCCGCCTCGGCACAAAGCCGTGAAGAGTCCGCCTCCTGAACATGTGTTAGGCCATGGCTGTATCCGGGTGTTTTATATTTATCATAAGTGATTACAGATATATCAAGACTGGCAGTTATTTGGCCTAAACGACTCCCATTATGACCGAATCCATAGATTCCTAAGGTCTTGCCAGCTAATTCTAACCCACGGTTGGCTTCACGACACCATTTTTTGTTACGTACTTCATGGTCAGCCCTTACAAAATTATTGGCTAAAGTGAGGAGCATACCCAAGGCGTGCTCTGCTACGGCATTAGCATTGCCTTCCGGTGAGCTGAAGATTAAGATACCCCGTGCTTCAGCTGCGTCTACATCTATGGTATCCAATCCAGACCCCAGTCGAGCGATAAAACGCAAGCGAGTAGCTGCTTTTAGAAACAGCTCGTTCACCAGGATTTTGGTGTTGACCACTACACCTTGGTAAATCGCAATAGCCTTGATGGTAGCTTCCAGAGTTATCTCGGGCTCATAATCTACGGCATAGTCCAGATCTTTTAATGCGGATAATAAATAGGGATGTACGTCATCCGTTACCAGTACTCGCCCCCGCATATCATAAATCTATTTGTTTTTTGAAAAATGAGGTCAATGGTACGCGCAAACCTAAATGATGTGTGCTTCCGGCTAAATGATAGGTTCCAAATCCGTAATCCAAACGGAGCCGACCAAAATTTAACCCCACACCACCTGAAAATCCGGCGAAACTGCGGTATGCTTCCACCTCCAGTTCTTTTTTCCGAAAATGATTATACCCCAGTCTGAGTGTCAGCCGCTCGGGTTTACCCAATGGGATTTCAATACCAAAAATCAGATGACGAAAAAAATTATCCACAAACTTAGAAGTAGCGGATGGTTCGGGGATCGGGATACCAAAAATATCGGTTTGTGGTTCGGCGTCATCATCATAACGCAGCGTCCATTGCTCCAATTGATAGGCGGTAATAAATAAACGCAAAGGAACGTATCTCAGCCGGGTACTGAACGTGGCAGCTAAGCGTACAGGCAGCGGATCGGTGGGCCCGCCGCGATAATACGTGCTGAGCTGCCCTCCCAGATTGCGAACACCCAATCCGAACCAACTCAAGCTGTCTTTAAATCGGTAATGGACTCCCAGATCAAGGCCAAGTCCGGTGGCCTGATAACTTTCCAGGTTTGACAGGATAAACTTCATGTTAGCGCCAAAACTCCAACGAGTATTGATAGGTATACTTCCTCCAGCGGTAAATATGTATTCTGCCGCTGCAAAAGTTCCGTTGATCTGGCCAAATTCATCGGCGTGCTGGAACTCACCATAATTCATAAACTTCAAGCCGGTGTGCATAAGCAAGGCCGACTGTTTTTTGGGCTTGAAAGCGTAGTCTACATAGCCTTGTTTCAATCCCGCATAATAGAATTGATAGTTTATGGCCAGAGTGCCCAAAGCTGCCGAGTTCAAAGTGGCTGGGTTATGATAGGCCAAATTTACATCCTGGTCATAAATACTCATATTCTCCCCACCCAATGCCGCGAGGCGTGGGCTGACCGGGGAATTAAGCCATGAAAAGATCTGACGGCCACCATCTTGAGCATTCGCATAGTATTGTAAAGATAGCAGTCCCATAAAGATTAAACGGCTAAACCAAAGTGGACGCTTATTTATATGGAAAGCAAGGCAGGTAAGGTCATCAACCATCACAACACTAGTGCTAAAATTTATCCTAAGTATAAACAAAAAACCGGGGCCAAGTTTTAATCCTGGCCCCGGTAAAGTATATTTTATCAGCAGTTACCCGATCAGAAGAACGTGTAACGATTGTCTTTTATCTTTGCTTTTTTAACTAACGACGGCATTAATAATTGGGGCATGGCAGCTTTTTGCTGGGCAGAAACTTGCTGCCGCATCAGCGCTAAATTACCATCGGTGACATCCTCTACTTTATCGGTAACTTTAATCATATAAACGCCATTCTCCCCGATAATAGGTTTGGAAACCTGGTTTTTGTCCAGTTTAAATGCAGAGGCAATCACCTTCATTTCAGAGCCCAGCCCAGGGATAAAACCACCACTAAATGCGACATCGCTAGCCGTATCAATCTGGGACCCAAATTGGCTAGCCACCTGGGCTAAGTCTTGTGAAGTTATTTTAGCTGCCAGAGCCTGGCCTTTTAGTCTGTTTTTGACTAAAGGGGTCAGATCATTGCGCAGGCTTTCTACAGTGGCTAAGCCTGGTTTGAGAATTTCACTCAAACCCACCACCAGATATTTACTGCGATATCTGTTAACCGGATCGTCATAAATATACACATCGGCAGAAACCTGTCCGATTTTGGTTTTGCGATCAAACGCCCACCTGACAATATCACGTGATGTTTGACCGACCCCGGTTTCCAACAAATAAGCATCTGCTTTTTCTAAAAATCCACTTTCACTGATCTGTAACTCCGGCTTGGTCTTAATGGCTTCGGTCAGGTCTTCCAAGGTGCGGTTGTTGGAGGTAAAATCAGCCGCTTCATTATACACCTTGTCTTGGGTTGCTTCACTGGGAATAATGGGTTCTGACAGGGTAGCAATACGGTAACCGGTAGGATTTTTGCCAAATTTATAATCCTGTATGTTTATGAGATGAACGCCAAAGTTGGTGATCACCTTAGAGAGTTCGCCTTTTTTACCCGTATAAAACAACACATCATTGAAGGGTTTAACCATAGCATTTAATCCGGCAAAACCAAGCTCACCACCTTGTGCTGCACTGCCATCCTGCGAATGAAGGCGGGCCAGGGAATCGAACGATATTACGCCAGCCTCCAGAATCAGTTTGATACTATCAATAAACCGTGATGCAGCCAGGAGTTCAGCCTGTGTGTTAGCCAAACGAAGGATATGCCTGGATTTAACGGAGTCCGGAAGTACTTTTGTATCCATGAGCTTCACGACGTTATAATTGATACCATCTATATATGGTCCGTAAACCTGGTTAATATTCATTCGGGTTACCGTATCAGCTATGAGCGGACTTAGATCATTCTCACTGTAGTAGACCACATCGTAGTTACCATAGTTGCGCATAATGAAGATGGAGTCGTTAGTAGAAGCGGCAAAGTCGTTGCGTAAAGTGGTCATGCGGTCCAGTACGGCTTGAGAGTCGGCAGGCGTGGCGGCAACGTTAAATAGAACATATTTTACTTTACGGGTTTCATTGTCTCTTTCATAGAGGGCCTTGTGTTCACTGATGTACTTGTTTAAATCTTCATCGGTAACCTTGATTTCGGCATCATCCACTTCATCAAAAGGGACTTGCACATATTCGAAGGATACTTTGTTATTGCGCAGTTTATGGTTCATTTGGGCCATCCAGGTGGGAACGAATAAACCTTTAGTAACCATATTACTCAGCTTGGTTTGTAACTGGGTTTTGATTATTTGTTGGCGCTGGCTGGTCCAATAGGCCGCAAAATCAGCATTGGCCTGTCCGGCATCCAAGGTTTGTTTGATTTGAGCTAATTGTTGCCGGTCAACTGCACCGGTATTCGGGTCACGAAATTGTTGCTGGATAATGGGGCTTAGATTATTCCCAAATTGTAAATCTTCTAATTCGGCATCTCCTACAGCTAAGCCGGATTGATCCGCTTCTTTATCAAGTATAGCTTTTTCTACAAAATAATTCCACAGGTAAGTATGCTGATCATAAATGTTTACCTGACTATTGCTGTACAACAACCGTTCGGTGTTCTGAAACTCATTGTAGTCGATTTTTTCACCTTCCACTTCTCCCAGAAGGAACTGGTTGGCTCCCAAGCCTCCGCTTCCAGAGGTAACAATGTCCATGATTAAAAAGCCTACCAAGGCTACCGCAATGATTACAAAAATCCATCCATGCTTACGAATCCTGCCAATGAGTGCCATGTTGTTAGTTGACTTATTTTGTTGATTATGATTACAGTATCTACTCTTTGTTTTTGAAAAAACCCTGCAAAGGTAATCTCAATTTATTGAAATTACAAAGAAAATAATTTGCTCTCAATCGTTGACTTTTCTATCCCGCCACTGTTCGGCAATATCGGCAAGAGTATGGTAAAATTCAGGACCATATCGCCGGATGAGACCTGCTTTTACAAAGTGGACCAAAGGTATCTTTTCCTGATGGCCATGAGCACAAGCCTGACTGCAAATATCCCAGCGGTCATAATATAACGTTTCAAAGGTGTCGTGTTGAACAACACGTACCGGGTAAAGATGACAGGATTGTGGTTTAGCATCCTCAATAAGTCCGGCATGTTGATATTTTTCTATGGCACACTGAGCAACCCCCGCCGCGTTGATTAACATAAAGACACACGCTCCGTCTGGACGCAAGTTGGTACCCCATTTTTTAGGCCCGCGAAAATATTTGGATGCCCCTTCAGAATTAATCACCTCCTGACTCTCCACCGGTAAAAAGTCAAGAATTTTCGTGGCTATGGAGTCCATCAGCGCTACTTCTTCCGGCCACAGCGGGGCTCCGTAATCCCCCTCCCAACAACATGCTCCCCGACAAGACTGTAGGTCACAGGCAAAATAGGACTCCATAACATCCTCATTGACTAAAATATCGTGGACAACTATCAAAGGTTTGAGTTTTGTTAACAACACAAACATAGTCTAATTCCTTGCAGGACGCAGTGATGGGTGCGCAGAGAGATTAAAAACGCCTAATTTGATCGCTTGAACCCACAACCTGAGCTAAAAAAATTAATCATGTCTACAAAATGACAAATCCAATCATCCTGGTTTTATTTCCGATACAAAATTTTAACTTTGGCACCCTGTTGATGTTATAAATCAAACAAAAATTAGCACAAGGTCTAAGCAGCAATTTCATGGAGAAATTAAAACAATTATTCTACACCAGATCCAAAGAACTAGGCGCTGAAATAAAAGCATTTCTGAAGGAAAAAGGCCAAACGGTCATTGACCAGGTAACCGTTGACCAGGTAATCGGGGGGATGAGGGGCATTAAAGCTATGTATTGGGAAACCTCAGAACTTGATGCAGAAGAAGGTATACGTTTTCGGGGATTAAGCATAAACGAACTCCGGGAAAAACTCCCTACCTGGCCAGGATGCGGCGAACCTATGCCGGAAGGCCTATTTTGGTTATTGATGACTGGAGAAATCCCTGCCGAAGAAGATGTTTATGAACTGTCTGAAATATGGCAATCCAAAAGAAACCTTCCCCCGCAGGTGATTAAGACTCTGGAAGCCTTGCCACCCGATACTCACCCCATGACTCAGCTAACCATGGGTATTATGGCTATGCAACCAGAGAGCATCTTTGCCAAGTGTTACGATGAAGGTATGTCCAGAACGGAATATTGGGACGCCACTTTCGAAGACTCCATAAACCTGATCGCCAAATTACCTACTTTGGCAGCATACATCTATCGCCGGACTTTTAAAAATAATGTACATATTGAGGCAGATCCCCGCCTGGATTGGAGTGGAAATTTTGCCCACCAGTTGGGTTTTGACGGCCATGACTTTAAGAGCTTTTTAAGATTATACCTTACCATTCATGCCGACCATGAAGGGGGAAACGCGTCTGCCCATACCACGCATTTGGTAGGTTCCACTCTGGCTGACCCGTACCTTTCACTGGCAGCCGGTATGAATGCTTTGGCCGGCCCATTACATGGATTGGCTAACCAAGAAGTCATCAAGTGGGTGTTTGATTTATTGGACGACCTAGGGACCCGCCAGCCCTCTAAAGAACAGATCATTGGTTATATTCATAAGACTCTTCAAGAAGGAAAAGTGATCCCTGGTTATGGTCATGCCGTACTGCGCCAACCTGACCCACGTTTCATAGCCCAAATGGAGTTTGCGAAGAAATACATCAATAAATCTGATATCATCGATGTAGTGTGGACCTTATATAATGTCGTCCCCGGTATATTAACTAACCTGGGTAAAGTCAAAAATCCCTGGCCCAATGTAGACGCCCATTCAGGTGCTATTCTGGTTCATTACGGTCTGATCGAACAGAATTTCTTTACCGTATTGTTTGGCGTGAGCCGGGCATTGGGTGTTTTGGCTGCCCAGACCTGGGCCAGAGCACTGGCTTTACCGTTGGAACGCCCAAAATCTTTGAATTTAAACAGCCTTAAACAATTAGTATAATTATAAAATGACTTATATGGAATTTCCAGAAGATTTGAAGTATACTCGTGAACACGAATGGATTAGAGTAGAAGGAACAACGGCCACGGTAGGGATTACAGATTTTGCCCAAAGCGAACTGGGCGAACTCGTTTATATTGAAGTAGAGACCGTTGGTGAAGTCATAGAGCAGAATCAGGTATTTGGGACCGTTGAAGCTGTTAAAACGACTTCTGACCTGTTTATGCCTGTATCCGGTAAAATTATTGAGTTTAATCCCGCCTTAGATGAAAAACACGGGGATAACCCTATGCTAATCAATGAAGATCCCTATGGGGAAGGGTGGATCATTAAGATAGAACTTACTGACCCGGCCCAAGTGGAAGGTTTGATGGATACCGAGAACTATAAAGCGTTGGTTGGGTAATTATTTTTTTATCCTTACCCACCAAAAAAAAATCGTGACGCATCTATCCAAATGGAGTATAAGTATTCCCGTCTTTTGGGCGACAATAATAGCCATCTTGTCATTAATACCGCCATCAGAGATTAAAGTCCCCGGCTTTGTTTTTCAGGACAAAATCGGACATGTGGCGGCCTACGGCTTGCTGGCTTGGTTGACTATCTGGAGCGTTTCAAAATCGGCTGCGAAAGTTAAACCCGTGTATTTACTCTTCATAGTCATTTTATATGGTGTGACCATGGAATTTATACAATTAAAATTTTTTCTCTACCGATCTTTTGAAATTTTCGATATAGTTGCTAATATTATCGGCTCATTTGGAGGGTACTTAATTTTTAAGTATTTAAAAAAGTAATGTTATGAGTGATATTTCAATTAGTTCTAGTGTATTTCTGTGGGGAACTATTGGGGTTGTACTGGTTATTTTTGCCCTTATTTATATTCTTCGGTACATTTTTGTAAAAAATGAAACCGGGTTGACTGAAAAATATGCCGGCAAAGTTTGGTCAAATCCTTTAGAAGCCCGCAACAAATATCCGGATGTGGATATCTTTAAGTGGTCCAGAACATTTTTCTGGGTGGGTACAGCCAGTGCCTTACTCCTGATGATCTTTGCTTTCAACTGGACTCAGTATGAACAGAAAGTTGTGGTGGATTTAAATGACCTGGAATTGGAAGAGGAGATAGAAATTGAACCACCCCGTACGGCTGAACCGCCGCCACCACCACCACCACCACCACCCCCCGTAATCGAAGAGGTTCCGGAGGAGATGATCGAGGATGATGAAGCTCCTGTATTTGAGGATCAAACTGTGGAAGAAGAAACAGTTATTGAAGATGCTCCTGTTGAAATAAAGAAATCAGATGCACCGCCGCCACCACCACCACCTCCTCCTCCCAAACCAAAAGAGGAAGAAATATTTAAAGTGGTGGAACAACAACCTCGCTTCCCTGGCTGTGAATCCAAGGGTAGTGATAAGGATAAGGATCAATGTGCTAAGGAAAAATTATTGGAATTCATCTACAAAAACATCAAATATCCGGCTATTGCCCGTGAAAATGGAATCCAAGGCCAGTGTGTGGTGCGTTTCGTGGTTGAAAAAGACGGTTCCATCGCTAATGCTGAAGTTGTAAAAGACATCGGTGGTGGCTGCGGAGAAGAATCTTTACGCGTGGTCAGCCTGATGAACGATATGCCTCAAAAATGGACCCCCGGCAAACAAAGAGGTGTAGCTGTGCGTGTCCAATACAATCTACCGGTGAAGTTTAAACTCGAGAATTAAAGAGATATCTAACTCATAATAATAAAAGGGGCGGCCTGATCATCAGGTGGCCCCTTTTTGGTAATGATCCGTAGTGAGTGTGCTGTTAAAATCTGATTATTTTATTGATTCCTTTCTAATATATAAGGCCCATCAGGCCCAATCATCCACTTTAGGATCCACTTTAATGTGTTGTTTGGTGAGAATTCTTTTTACCTGCCGTTCATAAATTAATCGCGCTAACGCTAAATTAGCCGGTTCAGCGTCTGAATTAAGCCCTAGTAAGATGTTTTGCACTTTCGATTCAGGGATATCCATGCGGTAGAAATAGCTGAATAACAAATCTGGTTCTTTTTCCATCATGTAAGCCACGCGGGCCGCTAATTCTGCCAATACTTCCTGTTCATTTTGACCCACCTCTACCTGTAGTTCCTTTTTTATCAGTTCAAGATTTGGTTGCATTTTTTAGGACATTTGGTTGTTTAACATACCAAGTATAGCTTCCACGTATCGCCGGTCATTGGCCAACCTCGGCACTTTATTCTGGCCCCCCAAAGAACCTTTGGCTCGCATCCATTTAAGGAACGTGCCAGATGGTACTACATTGACCTTCAGATTTTCCAGGGCCATATTTTTAAAACGTTTAGCCTGGTAATCTGAGTTCAATTCCTGGATGGTTTGATCCAATAATTGACCAAAAGCCTCAAGATTTTGCGGCGGAGTTTCAAACTCGATTACCCACTGGTGGGCGCCTTTATGCCGATCATTTAAAAAGATCGGACCGACCGTATAATCGTTAACTTTCAGGTGCATAGTGCGACATACCCGGCCCATAGCCTCTTCAGCATTATGGACCATTAATTCTTCGCCGAATACATTGATAAACTGTTTTATCCGGCCGGTAATTCTTATGCGGTAAGGATGTGTGCTGACAAAGCGGATGGTATCACCTGGCACATAACGCCATAATCCGGAGTTATTCGTCATGACCATCACATATACTTGGTCCAATTCCACCTCTTGTAGGGGTATGCAGCGGGGAGCTGAGGTACCCCATTCTTCCAGCGGCATGAACTCATAAAAGATACCATTATCCAGAAGTAGGAGCATTTCCTGTCGGTTATAAATGTCCTGAATGGCAAAGTACCCTTCCGAAGCGTTATATATTTCCTGGTAAATAAATCCAGGCTTAGGGATATAATTTTGAAACTGTTCCCGATAGGGTTCGAAACCCGTTCCACCATGCATATAAGCAGACAGTTTGGGAAACAGGTTTAGTAAATTATCATGTCCACTTTGTTCCAGCAATTTTTTAATAAGCACTACAGTCCAGGTAGGTACTCCGCCTAACATAACCAGATCCGGTTCGTTCAGCAGAATGCGGACCATTGCTTCTATTTTTTCTTCCCAATCAGTCAGCAGAGCTGTGCGTTCATCGGGTGTAAAGAAAGGTTTGCCAATAAAGGGCATCCGGTGAATCATAATGGCGGATATATCACCCACCATGGCTTGCGGAAACTCCGGCAGGCGCGAAAGGCTACCGCCCATGAGGAGCGTTTTGTCGGCAAACAAAGTTAGATCTGGCTGGTGTGAATAGATGATAGCCACGGCATCCCAAGAGCTCCGGATATGACAGGTCTGTAAATTTTCATCGGATACGGGTATATATTTGCTTTTATCGGTCGTGCCGGCAGATTTGGAATACCAGGTAATTTTACCAGGCCACAGCACATTAGGCATACCCCCCATCATGTTGGTGATGTATGGTTTAAGATCCTCATAGGTGTTAATAGGTATCTGGCGGTTGAACTCCGTATAGTTGCTTATCTTATGTAAGCCGTGCTGTTTGCCCCATGTAGTGAAAGCCCCTTTTTTAATTATTTTATTCCACCATTGTTGTTGAGCTTGAATCGGATGTGTCTTAAAGTAACTGATATGCCGATAGTGGTAATGCAAATATTGCCTTACCAGATCATTGATCCGGTTTCTAACCCACTGACTCATTATCTATTTAACTATTCACTTCTAAGCTAAATATACAGCTTTTTCCCACACGAAACGTTTCAAATCTGAAATGCTCCTGCACGCACATGTATTCATCATAGTCGTTTAAAAGTGGGGTAAAATAAAACAAATAGATGCATTCCATTGTCAATTTTTATTTTTGACAAAATTTTTCAGCAATGAGCTTATTAACTGTGGGCACCGTGGCTTTTGATGACATAGAGACACCTTTTGGCCGGGTTGAAAAAGTGATTGGAGGCGCCTGTACTTATATCAGTTGGGCCGCTTCTTATTTCACTCAACCCATCCATTTGGTTTCGGTGATTGGAGATGATTTTCCAGCAGATGAATTATCCGCTTTACAAGCTAGGGGAGTGGATATGGCTGGGCTTAAAATTATCCCGGGACAGGAGTCTTTCTACTGGGCTGGTCGGTATCATCATAATCTTAATCACCGGGATACCCTTTTTACTCAATTAAATGTACTGGCAGATTTTAACCCTGAGTTGCCTCCGGGATTTCTGCAACCCGATTTTGTGATGTTAGGCAACCTTACTCCGGACATTCAACGCAAAGTCATCCTTCAATTAACCAAACGTCCGCGCTTGATCGCTTTAGATACGATGAACTTTTGGATGGATCACATGATGGATAGTTTGTTAGAAACTATTCGTTTAGTGGACTTATTGATTATTAATGATGAAGAAGCCCGGCAATTAAGCGGGGAATACTCCTTGGTTAGAGCTGCTGAAAAAATTTTTAAAATGGGTCCCCAAACCGTCGTGGTAAAAAAGGGGGAGCATGGAGCCCTGTTATTTATGCCCCAGACAGTTTTTTTTGCACCGGCATTGCCATTATTAGAAGTTAAAGACCCTACCGGAGCTGGGGATACTTTTGCCGGTGGCGTGATGGGTTATCTGGCCAGGACCGGTGACACATCCATGGACAACATGAAACGGGCTCTGATCTATGGATCAGCGATGGCTTCTTTTTGTGTGGAAGATTTCAGCCTGAATCGATTGAAGACGCTAAGCCTGGATGAAATACACCGTCGAGTGGGTCAATTTGCCGACTTAGTGCATTTTAACCTGATTGAAATTCCCTAATCCCACAGATGTAACGGACGATCAGGAGTATTAATTAATTTAATATAAAGGGTGAAATCAATTTAAACGCCGGTATGGTTGCTTCAAATGTGGTATGATTGGACATATTGAGCATGGTATAAGTACCTTTCATCTTTCCCAATGGAGTGTCTAACGGACACCAACTTACATATTGATGAGACTGTCCGGGCATTAATATCGGTTGTTTGCCAATGACACCTTCACCGCTAACGGTGCGCGCAGTGCCGACACCATCGGTGATTTGCCAATAACGGGTGAGTATTTGCACAGCATGTGGACTGAGATTTTCAATGGTGACCCGGTATGAAAACACATACTGATTAGCCAAAGGTTTCGAGTATTCTTCCTGAAAAAAACTTTCCACACTGATCTTTATGCTGTTGGTAATGATTGTTTCCATGACCCAATTAGAAGTCTTTTTTTCGTTCTAGGTTAATTTTTTGTTCAATTTATGATTAATTCGGACTGTTGTCAAAAAGTTTTTTCAGACTTCACGAAAAATTCCCCCGGGTTACATGACGTTGGCCAATTGCTCTTTGATTTTTTCCAATTCATCTTTCATCTGAACGACGATTTTTTGGATAGCTGAATGCTGTGCCTTGGAGCCGAGTGTATTAATTTCCCGACCCATCTCCTGGCTGATGAATCCCAGTTTTTTTCCTTTCATGATCTCCATTTGAAATAATACTTCCAGAAAGTATTTGCAGTGTTGATCCAGACGCACTTTCTCTTCCGTGAAGTCTAATTTCTCCAAATAATACAGGATTTCCTGTTCCAATCTGTTTTTATCGAAATTTGGGTTGTTGCCCATTTCCAGGATATCCTTTTCCAGCTTGCGGCGAATGAATTCGAGGCGTTCTTTTTCAAAGGGTTGTATGCTAATCAGGGCATGTTGTATTTGTTGCACCCGTTCGTCCAGCTCGCGGGTTATCATTTTACCTTCTTCCAATTCAAACTCCATTAGTTGGCTAAGGCTATCCCGAAGAAGACCTTCCACATGGCCCCATTCTTCCGCATCGACATCCTGGTCATCCACGGCTATAACATTTGGTATACGGATGATGGTTTGCATCAGGTCTGCATGAGTAATGCCATGAGCTGATTGTAGGTCGGACAGCTCCCGATAAAATTTGGTAAAGAGGGTTTTGTTTATTTTGTATTGTTCAGACTCTGTGGACCCATTAAGGACCACGGTTACTTCCAGTTTTCCGCGTAGTCTGGACTCTTGGATAAGCCGCCGAACCTCATATTCTTTCGTACGGTACTGAAACGGTAATTTTATGCGCAAGTCTACAAACTTGCTGTTCAGGGATTTTATTTCCACCACCAATTCCTTGTGGCCAAAAGAGCCTTTGGATTTGGCAAATCCGGTCATTGAAGCCAGCATGAATTTATTAATTTTAGGCAAAAGTAACTTATTTTACCAGGTTTACCCATATAGGTAATACTTCCTTAAAAGTTTGAAAATTAGAGAGTTATTTTTTTGAAATACTGGATTATTTGCGATATTTGCCACACTCTTTTCGAAAATTTTGTATAACTAATTAAAAACCAGTACATAACGATGAGAAAAGCGGATTTGGTAACCATGATTTCAGAGAAAACTGGTGTTCCTAAGGTAGATGTTTTAGTATCTCTTGAAACTTTTTTTAAAGAGGTAAAAGACTCCTTATCCAACGGCGAAAATGTGTATATCCGCGGTTTCGGTTCGTTTGTGATAAAAAGAAGGGCTAAAAAGATCGGCCGCCATATTAAGAAAAATATTGCTTTGGAAATTCCGGAACATAGCATCCCGGCATTTAAACCGGCCAAAGTATTCGTAGAGCAAGTCAAAGACAGTTCTCCAACCGTGTCTGATGAGGGTGATGACGAAGACGAAGATTGATTATGAACCGTCATCAGTCGCTTATCCTCATTAGCGCTAGTGTTCTCCTTATCTTGCTCGGTTTCGTTCTGGATACTAAACCCAGAAAACACCAGCTCGTAGAAAAGTCACGAGTGACGTCTTTTGAAACAATTAGTATTAATGCATTGGTCGATGAGTCCCGGACCAAACTGCCCCCGGCAAAACAAACTTATGTTCAAACCCTGGAAGCAGAACTTACCGGAAACGATACTTCAGATTTATCCACCCTGGAATTGCTCTCCGGCACATGGTTTGATGCTAGTGCCTATGCAATGGCTGGATATTACGCTGAGAAAATAGCGAAAGTCAGAAATGACGCCGAAAGTTGGTCCCTGTTGGGGACGACCTGTTTGACTGGAATCATGAAATCCATTTCTGAAAAGGAGAAGGAATATTGTTTTCAGAAAGCAGTACCGGCTCTGGAAGTTGCTGCCAGCCTGGAGCCGGAGAATATAAATCACCGGATAAACTTGGCTTTATGTTATGCCGAACTTCCTCCCGATGATAAACCGATGCATGGCATTCAGTTGTTGCTTGGACTGAATGAAAAATATCCGGAAAATCCTGCTGTGCTGACCCAACTTGGTCGCCTGGCCATTAAGACCGGGCAATTCGAGCGAGCTGTGGAACGATTAACCGCAGCAGTACGCATTAATCCTGAGGGGACCGCAGCGCAATGTTTGCTCGCGGAGGCCTTGACAGGAGCAGGTAAAACAACGGAAGCCGCCGAAGCTCAAGCAAAGTGTAACGAATTAAATAATAAACAAAAATAATTAGATCATGCCTTGCGGTAAAAAGCGTAAAAGACATAAGATAGCCACGCATAAGCGTAAAAAGAGGCTTAGAAAAAATAGACATAAGAAAAAGAACAGATAACCATAGTCCGGTAGGACGTTACCTTCTTCTGGAGTGACACTGTATTTTATCAAGGGTTACTGAAAATATTATATCTCCGCCACATTTAGTATTAGACGCAAACCCCAGAATAATGCTCTCTTGATTTAATCCTGGTATTGAGCAGGTAAGGTCATGGATGGTCTCTCCCTCCCGGGTTAATAAATGCGTTTTGCGTTGAATAAAGAATTAATCATCAGTGTTGCCAATTCTGATGTAGATATTGCCCTCTTGGAAAATGGCAAATTGGTAGAGCTGCATCGGCAAAAGAATAATTCGGATTTCTCTGTTGGAGATATCTTCATGGGGCGGGTAACAAAACTTTTGCCGGGATTAAATGCCGCTTACATTGACATAGGACATAAACGGGAAGCTTTCTTACATTATACCGATTTAGGTCCTAAACTGCGCTCGTTACTAAAATATACCGACTTATTGGTAGCCGGAAGTGTATCCAACGAATTGTTAGATAAGTTCGAGTTGGAACCGGAGATCATTAAAACCGGGAAAGTCAATCAGGTATTACGCAAACGTCAGAGTATCCTGGTACAAATTCTTAAGGAACCCATCTCCACCAAGGGACCCCGGCTTAGCTGCGAAATTACTTTAGCAGGCCGTTTTATGGTGTTGACTCCTTTCGTAGACATCATTGCTATCTCCAAAAAAATTGGCGCAAAGGAAGAACGTAAACGGCTGCAAACCCTGGTGGAAAGCATCAAGCCTAAAAACTTTGGCCTCATTATTCGCACCGCAGCAGAAGGTCGAAAAGTAGCCGAACTGCATGAAGATGTGCGTGATTTGGTTCGCAAATGGAAAGTGATTTATGAGAATGGCCGCAAAAAAGAAGGACCAATAAAATTACTGTCCGAAATAGATAAAACATCTTCTATACTAAGGGATATCCTGAATGATACCTTCTCCAAAATCGTGGTAAACGACCGGGACTATCAACGTCATATCGAGCAGTTTATGGAAAAAATTGCTCCCGAAAAAACTAAAATCATCCATTATCACCGCGGTTCGAAACCCATCTACGATGCCTATGGTGTCACCCGCCAGATTAAAGGTAGTTTTGGTAAAACCTCTACGATGGCCAGCGGAGCTTATGTGGTCATTGATCATACGGAAGCCATGCATGTCATTGATGTGAACAGCGGCCCTAAATTTATCAAAGGGGATCAGGAAACCTCAGCGCTAAAGGTAAACCTGGAAGCTTGTGAAGAGATAGCCCGGCAGTTACGCCTGCGGGACATAGGTGGGCTTATCATTGTCGATTTCATCGACATGAAAAATAAAGACAATAAACACACCATCTACGCCGCTATCAAGGAACAGATGAAGGCCGACCGGGCACAGCACACCATCCTGCCGCTAAGTAAATTTGGTCTGATGCAAATAACCCGCCAACGGGTAAAGCCTGAACTACAGATCAATACCGAGGAAAATTGCCCAACTTGTAAAGGTACCGGTACTATCCAACCCTCCATTTTGCTGTTGGAGGAAATAGAGCGGGATATCGGATACATCATCCAATCCAGACCCACGGTTAAACTTTATCTGTTTGTACATCCCTATGTGGAAGCATTTCTGATCAAAGGGTTATACCGCATTCAACGACAATGGTTTTTTAAATACAAACAATGGATCAGAATAAAAGCGGATCAGGAGTTGGCTCTGCTTGAGTACCGCTTTTTTGATAATAAAGAAGATGAAATACGGCTAAATTAGGCTCGGGGTCTACATAAGACACCGAAATAAACTATTAATTATGGATTGGCGATTACAGGATTGGCTCACCGTAACCTTTACTCTGTTTGCGGTAATCGATATCGTTGGTTCAGTTCCTATGTTGATAACACTAAAACATAAAGCCGGAACGATCAATGAACTGAGGGCAACCACCATATCGGGTAGTTTGATGGTTTTGTTTTTATTCGTCGGAGAGGCCTTTCTTAATTTAATGGGGGTGGATGTGCGTTCATTTGCTATCGCAGGTTCGATAGTTATTTTTATCCTGGGCTTGGAAATGGTGTTAGGCATTGAATTTTTTAAGTCCGGGGGTGATCATCACGCCAGCACGGTCGTACCCATTGCTTTTCCTTTGATCGCCGGCTCAGGCACGTTGACCACCATCATATCGCTTAAAGCCAACTACAGTGTAGCGGTTATATTATCCGGTATCTTAGTAAATTTAGTGGTGGTTTACCTGGGTTTAAAATCATTAGACTTGATTTCCCGGCTATTAGGACCTTCTGGACTGACGGCAGTGCGAAAATTTTTTGGCGTCGTGCTCTTGGCCATAGCTATTAAAATTTTCGCTGCCAATGTAGGCTTGTTATTAAATAACTAAATATGGAAGACCCAGATGTTAAGCCTTTTGTGAAAGGGCAGCAGTCTTTCTCTTTTCTTTTTGATATTGTCTCCACCCGTCGATGGATAATTTACCCGCACCGGTAAAAAAGAGTCCGGCAAATACCGCAAAATAACGGAATGCGCCTTCCACTGTGGGCAAATCATCACCACCATGATGGATAAATACCGCGACACCAAATCCGATCACCAGCGGAATAACACTCCAACGGGTAAAAAATCCCAAAGCCACGGCCAATGCACAAAAAAATTCGGCAAAACCCATCAACCCCATAGTCACCCAGGGCCCTAACCCCAATGGATCAGGATAATCCTGCTGGCCGCGAATAAAATTTAAAAGAGTAATTCCACCATGTTGAATAGTCAGAATAAAACCGGTTATACCGCGAATCAATAATAAACCGACATCTGTAGACTTGATGGTAGACCAAAAGTTCATAATGGTGCATTAAAGGGTAAAATACGAAATTTTTAAAGGCTTAACTGGTTGTTTTTAAGCCAGTATC
>JAYRWN010000151.1:0-21645 GCA_041917975.1 Saprospiraceae bacterium
AAAGAATTTGTTCCCTTAAGTATTGAATTGAAGACACTGGACAGGTATATTAAACTGGAAAATCTGCGCTTCCCCTTCACGTATTCCATTGACGTAGATCCGGCTATTAATCCCGATAATATTGAAATCCCTTATTTATTATTACAACCCATCGTGGAAAATGCCATAAAACATGGTATTTCCGGTCGTTATCAGCAAGGCATTTTACAACTTCGCCTGCTTAAGCGTGAAAATAATTTACTTATCCTCATCAGTGATAATGGTAAAGGGATGCCGGAACAGGCTAATTTAGATGGCTATGGCTTAAAATTAACCCGTGAACGCTTAAGACTGCTAAATCAATCGAACCCGAAACAAGCGGTCGAGCTGTCCATTGAAACTAGTCCGCTAAATGGTACTTCAATAAAACTTACTTTTAACGATTGGCTAAATTGAAGCAGAAGATGATACGAGCCATAATAATCGATGATGAGCAGAATAATATTGATAACCTATCGGCTCTGTTACGCATCCACTGCCCGCAGGTAGATCTCATTGCTACCGCCCTGAATGCGGATGATGGCAAAGCAATCATTTTAAGACATAATCCGGATTTGATTTTTCTGGATATTCAAATGCCCGGCAAAAGTGGTTTTGATCTGCTAAAAAGTTTAAATTCCTCTTCGTTTGAAATCATCTTTGTCACCGCGTATGATCAATACGGCATCCAGGCCATTAAATTTTCCGCTATCGATTACATTTTAAAACCGATTGATCTGGATGAGCTTAAAAACGCAGTTGATAAAGTAATGCAACAGAATTACCATAAAAAAAGCAATAGCTCATTGGAAAATTTAATCCAGCTGCTACACCAAAATCAGGAAAAACAATTCCATAAAATCGCCCTGCAAACCGCGAAAGAAATCCGTTTCGTTGAACCAGCAAAAATTATCCGCTGCGAATCATCCAATAATTACACCACCTTTTATCTGCTAAACCAGGAAAAAATCATGACTTCCAGACCCATCTTTGAATATGAAGAGATGCTGAAAGATTACGGGTTTATCCGCTGTCACCAAAGTCATCTGGTCAATAAAATTTTCATTAAAAGTTGGGTCAAAGAAGAAGGAGGCTATTTGTTATTGGAGGACCATACTCAAGTACCCATTTCCAGACATAAAAAGGATTACTTAAAACAATTTTTAACCTAAACCATAAGCGCTGATGAATAAAATTTCACTCGTATTTTTTTAAAATGACCTGGTAAGACATCAACCGGAGTGGGCATCTAACCTGATCATTAATCAGTTATCAATAATGCCTTGACCATCACACAAAATATTGGTTAATTTTAATTGACCGCAATGATCAAAAATTTTCCTTTGGGCAAATTGATTTTTCTAAATGTTTTGATTACAACATAACTACCTTCTCAATTAAATACTGACTAAAAATGATAAAATATATAGAAATATACAGCGTCATATCGACCGTAGTGAAGACCTTGGTTGAGTGTATGTTAGAATGTGGTATGAGTATATACAAATTAATAATTAATAATTAATACAAGTGATTGTTCATGCTTGGTAACTAAACTATTTTAGAGCATCTACATGCCGCAAATAGTTTTCCATTCGTAAAAATATTTTCATATATTTTATAATTGATAATTTGTTAAGCGTAAAAATTCTGATGAAATTTCGGTAAACTCAGTCAAAATGACCTTCTATTTTATTACATCTTTGGTTCCGGCTTGTTCGGTTTATGAAATGAGTATATATAAATCATCTAAATTGATAAACAGATAAGATAAACCAAAAACAGAAACCTCTCCAAGACCAATTCGTCTGATTAAATAAATAAAATTCTTACATTATGAAAAAAAATTATTTTTATTCTGCCCTGGTGGCAGGCTGCCTGGTTATTGCCGCTCCCGTCCTGGCTCAAAAGAATTATAAAATCATTCATGCCACTTCTGAAACGGTGGATATCAGGGATGGACGGAATTATTTCCGGGAAGTATGGAGCATTGCTCCGCATATCAAACCCGACGTGTATCTGACCCAGCAGAAAAAAACCAAAGTGACTTTCATTACCGATCAGGATTCTCTCTCTTTTATGGTCAAACCAAAGCAAGTCATTAATTTTAATATTGTCCTGAATGGTAAGGACACTGCGTGGACCCAAATAAAATATGAGCCGTCGTATTTATCCAAACTTACGGCCGCAAAAAAATATAATTTCTCCGATCACCGCTTCATCCCTAAATTTACCTATCAGTCACCAAATGCACCGGAGCTGGTCGCTTTGCGCTCCGGTTTACATCTGGACTCTATAGCCGGTACCGGGAGTGAACTTTCTAAGATATTAAATCTGTTACACTGGATCCACGCTCTGATACCGCATGATGGAAACCATGAAAACCCGGTAGTCAAAAATGCGCTGCACATGATCGCAGTCTGTAAACAGGAACAGCGCGGTTTAAATTGCCGAGGATTGGCTACCGTACTGAATGAATGTTACTTGGCATTAGGCATTAAATCACGGTTTATCACTTGTATGCCGAAAGATTCCATTTTTAACGATTGCCATGTGATCAACCTGGTTTGGGCCAGCGAATTAAATAAATGGATTTGGATTGATCCGACTAATGACGCGTACGTCATGGATGAAAACGGGCTATTATTAAGTCCGGAGGAAGTGCGTGACCGGCTCATCCGAAAACGACCATTAATCCTTAATCCGGATGCAAATTGGAATCGCAAAATGTCCGTCACCAAAGAAGATTATTTGTACCACTATATGGCCAAAAACCTGTACCGCATAGAATGTCCTGTGGTCAGTGAATACGATACGGAATCCTGGCAAAACGGCAAGAAATTAACTTACGTGGAGTTGCTGCCCCTGGATGCATTTGCACAAACACCGCAATATTCCGAATTCACCAATAAAAAACTGGGGGTCACTTTCATCAACTACAAAACCAATAATCCATCCCTCTTCTGGGAGAAACCTGAGTAATCCTTACCACCTCCGGAACACCCTTTTTTCCCATCATTAATCAATTGCCACACCCATCCGATGATCAATTGTAATCCGTCTTGGAAATATTAAAGCATTCGCTGCGGCCAATCCTGATTGGCTGACCATTAAGGATCTGCCTGATTTATGGTCCGGTTTAGTGTTCTTTATGGTACTTTATCGTTATAGGTTAACCCATTCATCCAAAATTCGTCCGGACAATTTACCCCAGATGTAACGTTTGATGATTATTTTAGGCGCGCAGCTTTAAAACCTTACTGGTACTTATGCAACATTCATCTTCCGGTCGTCTTTTGTCCCTGGATTTTTTCCGCGGACTCATTATGGTCCTCCTCGCTTTGGAAAGCACCTATTTTTATCATCGCATTATGGAAGCCAACCCACCAGGTCTATTACGCGGTTTCTTTTTGCAGTTCGATCACCATCCCTGGCATGGATTACGTTTCTGGGACCTGATCCAACCCGGGTTTATGTACATTGCCGGCGTAGCCATGGCTCTGTCTTTGCATAAACAAACCGTTCTGGGACGCTCCTGGCAAGAACGATTCATAAAAACCCTCAAACGCAGCGGATGGTTATTTTTCTGGGGCGTTTTAAACTACGCCGTGCGCGATCATGGCTTATCCTTTGAATTATGGAACGTGCTGACTCAGCTGGCTTTTACCACCCTGGTAGCCTTCCTCATCTTTGAATGGTCTTCCAATCAGCAAATCATGTTTTCCATCGGTCTTTTGTTATTGACTGAGGTTCTCTACCGGTTCAGCAATATTCCTTCGTTCAATCAGCCATTTACTGATCAGCATAATTTTGGTAATTATGTAGACCTGCTCCTGATGAATACCATTAATAAAGGCGGCTGGGTGGCCATCAATTGTATTCCCACGGCGGTGCACACCATTGCCGGATGTATGGTGGGCAAACTCTTAGTGTCCGAACCGGACGAAAAAATCAGTCTCAAGCTGATCATTCAGTGGGGTCTGATCGCGCTTGCCGTCGGATACGCCCTGGATGTGGCCGGCGTAACGCCCATCATCAAACGCATCGCTACGAGTTCTTTCGTGTTGGTTTCCCTCGGGTATTGTTTATTGGCTACCGCGCTGATTTATTGGTGGATAGACCTAAAAAAACACCAGCGTTACCTGAGGTTTTTTACCATCATGGGCATGAATTCCATCTTTATTTATTTATTTTTTGAGATTGTGGGTCACCGTTGGTTTAATAGTTATATCGATGCCATCGCCGTACCGGTGTTTCAATGGCTGTGGGTGCCCCACTGGTTAGCCTTAATTTTATCGTCATTAGTCATTTTTGGATTAGAATGGCTGATGTGTTACTGGTTGTATAAAAAACAAATCTTTTTTAAATTATAAAAATATGGTGATGCCCTGCCGGATAACCCTTTTCAAAGCTGTTCTCGTCCTTTTTATTATTGGCGCCGGGAATTCATTGACGACGGCCAAATCTCTTGATTCATTGGTTCTACCTTTGTGGGCAGGAGTAGCTCCGGGCTCGGAAGGACGCTCACACGAAGCGGAATTAGCCAAAGATTGGTGGGTAAAAAACATCCATCGCCCTTCCCTGACCGCCTATTTTCCTGACGCCGCGTTGGCCAATGGCACCAGCGTGATTATTTGCCCGGGAGGAGGTCACCGTGAACTGGTATTTAATGCCGAAGGCGTGGATGCGGCTAAATTTTTTAATCGTTTAGGAATTACCGCGTTTGTTTTAAAATACCGGTTGGCCCGGGAAGAAGGTTCTCCGTATCAACTTGATGTTCATGTGCCTATGGATGCCTGGCGTGCAGTACGTCTGGTGCGCCATAAAGCTAAAGAATGGCAGCTCAATCCGGAGCGCATCGGCCTGATGGGATTCAGTGCCGGAGGCGAAGTAGTAGCATCCATTGCCTATAATAATGGCCAGGGCGATTCCGGGCTCCCGGACCCTGTAGATCATGAAAACGGCAAACCTTCCTTTCAAATTTTGGTGTATCCGGGCCCGCTGTGGATACCCACCAGTCTGCCAGGTGATGCTCCGCCGGCATTTATGGTCACTGCCATCGACGATGGTTGTTGCTCTGGTCCGGTGCTCAAATTGCTTAGCCTTTATCATGCTGCCCATCTTTCTGCGGAGGCCCATATTTTTGCACAGGGAAAACACGCTTTTAACCTGGGGCAACGCAGTACCCTCATTACCCTTAAAACCTGGCCTCAACGCTTAGCTGATTGGCTTCAGGACAGCGGTTATCTTACCCGATGATAAAAAATTACTTACCCGTAATGGGGGCCTTTATGTTGGCCCTGCTCCTGGTGCACTGTTCAGGTCCCGAATATTCGCAGCAAACCGCCGGGGATAAAATATTCACTGCACCAGGGCCCGAGGATATGGAAATCGACAGCTCCACCGGCACCACCAGGCTGATCATTTCGACTGACGATCGCCGCACCAAACCCCGACCCGGCGGAGTTATTCAGTATGTCAATATGGATGATACGGTAGTCCGTACATTTCAATTGGCTAATTGGCATGAGTCCAGGATTTTTCCCCACGGGCTGGCTCTCTCCCATGATCGCGACAGCACCTGGCTTTATGTGATCTCTCATGAACCTCTCCCGGATGACACCACCAATTTTAACCGGCACCGCATCCACCGTTTTTATATCTCCCGCGATACGTTATACTGGGTAGAAGCTTTTGAGGATCCTCTGTTACGCGCTCCGAACGATTTATTTGTCACCCCGGACGGACAAATTTTTGTGACGAATTATTTAAAACGAATCTCTACCTGGCAAACGATGAGTACCGCTCTTTTTAAACGCCGCACCGGAAGCACAGTCCGTTACCGGCCTGGTCGGGGCTGGGATGAAATCATTACCCGTCAGGTGTACCCTAACGGCATTCACATTTGGCAAAATAAATTGTTCATCGCCGAAGGTGGACGGAAGCGGATTCAGGTTTACGCGTTGAAAGATTTTTCTTCACCTTTGCATCAGATTAAAGACCGCGAGTTACTTTTTGCGGATAACTTTAGCCTTGGGTCCGACGGTAAGCTTTATATCACCTCCCACCCCTGTTTGTTTTGTTTTTCTGCCCACGCCCGCCAGGCGACCAAACTTAGCCCCAGCCTGGGCTGGCGTATAAATCCTGAAAATTACCGGGCGGAAAAAATATTTAGCGATGATGGTTCGAGGATCAGCGCCGCCTCCACTTTAGTAAAGTATCAGCAACAGTATTTTTTAAGCCAGGTGTTTAACAACTATCTCCTGACCGTGCCGGCAACGTACTAATTTTCTCCTCGTTCATCTGCTTACTATTTTTTTTCTTTGTGGTTGTTATGAGCTCTTTTCAAGACATCAGCAATCAGATCAAACAGCGCAAACCGAGGCCCGTATATTTCCTGCACGGTGAAGAAAACTACTTTATTGATAAACTGTGCGATCTGTTCACCCACCAGTTGTTGGATGAGAGTCAGAAAGCTTTTGACCAAACCATCCTTTACGGCCGGGATAGCGATGCACGGCTGGTGCTGGATTATGCCACCCGCTTTCCGGTTATTGGCCCGTATCAAATGGTGATGGTCAAAGAAGCCCAGGACATGAAAACACTGGAAAACCTGGAGCCTTACCTGGCTAAACCCTTTGCGTCGACCATACTGGTGTTGGTGTACCGGCACAAAAAACTGGACGGCCGCACCACTCTGGCCAAAACCATTAATAAAAGTGCCGAGGTTTTCGAAGCCAAAAAAATATACGAAAAAGATCTCCCCGAATGGCTGTTACATGAAATCCGCAGCCATCACCTGACCATCAAAGATGATGCTCTGCATTTACTAATAGACCATATTGGTGCTGACTTGGAAAAATTGGCTGCAGAACTGGAAAAAATCTATCTGAATATTCCCGCCGGAGGTGTCATCGATAATCAACTTATTGCCGATCAGGTAGGGATAAACCGGGAATACAACATGTTCGAGCTGCAAAGAGCCCTGGCGGAACGCGACCGGGGCCGCATTATGAAAATTTTCAAATTTTTTAGTGACAATCCTAAGGATAATCACATTCTCAAGGTTATCAGCATCTTGTTCGGTTTTTATACCAAACTGCTCATCTATGTGGAAAACCGGCAATTGCCGGAATCCGCCTTACTCCCCTTATTGGGCATGCGCAATGCCTTCATGTTAAAAGACTACCAGACCGCAGCCCGCCGTTATCAACTCCAGGAGATCCAAAATGCCCTGCATAACCTGAAGGTTTATGACTTAAAAACCAAAGGTCTCGGATCGTTGCACGTAGATGATGAAGACCTGATCATGGAGATGGCCTGGTTGTTGACCGAAGGCAAAACGTTACCGGTCGCTTAAGCTGGTTTGTTACAGCAAGGATTGTAATTATTGACAAATAGATCCGCACCGGGTATAATTGGATTTTTTTTAGCCCGGAAAACTAAATTATTAAGAAATCTTGGATATACTTGTTAAAGTTTCCGGCACTTCTAATCTCCGGTCAAAATAAAATTTGGTTATATGAGTAATACACATACCCAAGCCTGGGGTACGCGGATAGGTTTGATTTTAGCCATGGCCGGCAACGCCGTAGGTCTTGGTAACTTCCTGCGTTTCCCCATGCAGGCTATTCAAAACGGCGGTGGCGCTTTTATTATCCCCTACCTCGTTTCTTTTCTGTTAATGGGTATACCTTTACTCCTGATCGAATGGTCCATTGGACGCTTTGGGGGCAAGTCCGGCAACCATAGCACTCCTTTCATCCTGGATTCGATGACCAAAAAAAAATACTGGAAATACATCGGGGTGTTCGGCGTCTTTACTAACATTGGTTTTGCGGCCTATTATTGTTATATCGAATCCTGGACCCTGGCTTATGTATTTCATACGCTAAAAGGCACCTTCTGGGGCCAAAGCCAGGCCGAGATTGCTGATTTTTTTACCCGTTATGTGGACGTTCACCAGACCACTTTCGGTATTCCTTATGAATCGGTAGTATTTTATATCGTTTGTTTAGCCATTAATATTTGGATCCTTTCCCGGGGTATCGCCGGTGTAGAGAAAGCAGCCAAAATATTTATGCCATTATTGCTGTTGTTTGCCGCCTTCTTAGCAATTCGCGGGTTAACCTTGGGTACCTCCGGGGCCAGTCCCGATCATCCGGATGCCAGCGCTTTGGCCGGATTAAACTTCCTCTGGGAACCCCAGTTTGATTCGTTGACCAATCCCAGAGTTTGGTTAGCGGCAGCAGGTCAGATCTTTTTTACCCTGTCCATTGGTATGGGTACCATCCAGTGTTACGCCGCTTATGTAAAATCAAAAGAAGATATCGCCTTAAATGCCGTGTCCGCCGGTTTTATGAATGAATTTGTAGAAGTGGTCCTGGGCAGTTTGATCGTTATCCCTATCGCCGCCGGTTATCTTGGGCTGGATTGGGTCAAAGCGAATGCCAGCTTCGGAATGGGATTTCAGACCATGCCCTTTTTGTTTAATAACTGGGGCCCCATCCTGGCGGCCATCGCCGGGGTCGCCTGGTTTGGATTACTCTTTTTTGCCGGAATAACCTCTTCCCTGGCCATGGGTACGCCCTGGATGGGTTTCCTGCAAGATGAATTTAAAATTTCCCGGGGTAAATCCGCCTTATTGTTCGGCCTCTTGGTGCTCATTTATGGCCTGCCAACAGTTATTTTTTATAACCAGGGTGTCTTTAATGAATACGATTATTGGATTGGCACGGTAGCGCTGGTGGTCTTTGCTATGCTGCAGGCCTATTTCTTTAGTTATGAGTTTGGCATCGACAAGGGCTGGGCTGAAATAAATGAAGGCGCCGACATCCGCTTGCCAAATATCCTTAAATTTGTAATTAAATATGTCACACCGGTATTTTTGTTAGCAGTGTTTCTGGGTGCCCTCATCACGCCGGCCGGCGGGGAGTGGAGTGCTTCCATTACCGGGTTATTCAGTGGTCAAGGGTGGTCGTTAGACGAAGGGTCCATCATCAGTAACATTTTTAATAGCGGTTTACATCGCCAGATCGCCGAAGCTACGGACCCCACCGTAAAAGCGGATTTAGAAAGCCGGGTATTTTACATCAACATGGCCCGGGTGATGTTAATAATATTATTTATCGGTATTGCCTACCTGGTGTACCGGGCAGAACAATTAAGATTAAAAAGAGCATGAGTACTTTAGCAATTATTATGATGGTCTTGACCATGGGTGCCGTGAGCGCGGTGACCGGATATGTGTTTTATAAAGTGTTTACGGTTCCCAAAAAGCGGGAACACATTGGCCCGAAAGACGCCTGAACGATCACTTCAGCTTTGACCGAAAACCTCAGCGGTCAACATTTCCGCGTGACGTAACACTTCACGGTTTATCCGGGGATTGGTATGATGTTCTTCCAGGTACTCCAATAATTTTTCCGTGGGCATGTTCCCCGTTAATTCGTCCTTAGCCATAGGACACCCTCCAAATCCCATTAACGCACCGTCAAAGCGCCGGCAGCCGTTTTGATAAGCTGCATCGACTTTCTCACGCCAGGTGTGTGGTGTGGTATGTAGGTGAGCGCCAAACTCCACATCCGGGTAAGGAGGAATCAGATTTTTAAATAGATAAGCGATGTTCTCCGCATTAGAAACACCGATGGTATCGGACAAAGACATGATGCGAATATCCATGTCCGCCAGGCGATCCACCCATTGCTGGGCGATGTCCACATTCCATGGATCCCCATAGGGGTTTCCAAAGCCCATGGAGATGTATATCACCAGCTTTTTATTAAACGTTGCGCAGATTTCTTGGATGGCGTCCACCCGGCCTAAAGACTCTTCAATGGTGGCGTTGGCGTTGCGCAGCTGGAACGTTTCCGAGATGCTGAAGGGATAACCCAAATAGGTAATCTGCGGAAAAGCACAAGCGTCAATAGCCCCTCTTACGTTGGCCACAATCGCCAACAACTTCGTGTCGGTGCCTTCCAGATCTAACTGGCCTAAGACTTCAGCCGTATCGGCCATCTGCGGGATAGCCTTAGGGCTAACGAAACTGCCGAAATCCAGCGTATCAAAGCCCACCTTCAGCAGCACATTCAGGTACCTGGCCTTCAACGCGGTAGGTATAAACGTTTTAATCCCCTGCATGGCGTCCCTCGGACATTCGATGACTTTTACTGCACTGGACAAATTGTACGAATTAAGTTTCCCCGCTTCAAAAATAGTGGAAATATATCACTCCCCACCTTCTCCCCGGATTATGTGCGCGCCTCTATTACTTTTTTTACCTTTGCACTTATGAAAGGCATCTTTATTTTATTGGGTTTTATCTTCTTCCTGCTTGGAATTCTGGGCATCATCCTGGATCTGGTGGGCATGCAGTTTTCTTTTTTGTTATGGTTAGATAAACTGGGCCGGTTAGGCTCTTTTATAGTCAAACTAATTATGCTGTTCGGCGGCCTGGTGGTCATGTACTTGTATGGCACCAACTGGCGCCAAAAAGATCAGGAGGATTATGAACAACAGGTGCGTGGCAATTGAATCCTTATTTTGACAACTTGTATTTTAACGATTTAAGCCATAATTCCGCTCTATCCGTTAGCTGATTCCGCTCAAGGCTGGTCGGTGAGGCTTACCAAGGAACTTTGCAAATATGTTAGAATGGAGCTATATTTATATGCTACCTTCATCCGCCATGTTTGTTGCTCAATATAATGTGCCATCTTTCTGATTCAGGTAATCATGCTTAAAAAAATATAGAAACAAAATTCAATCTTGCGAAGACTGTTAGTCAAAAGTTCCGTTTGAGGACTTTTAATTGCTTTAGTGCCAAATAGTGTTTATTCAAAAAATATATTATTAGAAACTTCCGACATTGGGTCTCCCGCCACTCCTCTGCATGACAGGTATCCCGCCATTGAATTAACAATAGCATCTGAGGTTGTCGGCGTCTCCCATTTTAATTTAGACCGGCTTAAACAACTTGTAGACCCCCGGCCTGAACTGGCCAAGGCTAACTGGGACTGGGGTTTTGGCGACTGGGAATCTGCCATTGCTGCTGCCTCTCATGTTGGTCGGAAAGATATAGTTGATTATTTAATTAGCAAGGGTGCCGTTCCTACCATTTTTACCTATGCTGTTTTGGGTCACTACGCTACAGTAAAAGCCATGATTAGTTCTTATGCAGGAATTCAGAAAAATCTAGGACCGCATGGAATCACATTATTGCAGCATGCGAAAACAGGATTGGAGACAGAAGGAATAGATAAATCAGAGGCACGCAAACTTGTAGACTACCTGCAAGCATTTGGAGATGCGGATGGCAGGCAGTATTTAAACCTGGAAGAATCCGAAAAAACGAAATATCTAGGAGACTATAAATATGGAGAAGGGGTTGGCGACGGGTTCACCATCAAAGTAAATATGAGGAAATTACTTTCATTGGGTAAACTTGGAAAATCTGGTGGATCATTATTGCAGATTGGTGAAAACGAATTCACTTATCAGGGTGCACCCTCCGTGACTGTAAAATTCCTTATCCAGGATGGTCGCGTTATTTCTCTCTCTGTATATGAACCCGGTCTGATATTGACTGCAACAAAAATTTGACTACTCGAACGACCGCAAATGGTTTTGTTAAATTAGGGCTTGACCTTGGTATGTGGTTACAGTAAAACTTGACCTTGAAGTAAAAACTAATAGAAAGAATACGTGCTGAAAAAAAATAACAATTATTAAATTATCAGTATTTGATTAAAACGGACTTCACGTATTATTTCTTGACTGTTTAAATGTACTAATCTAAAGAACACCAACATAGAAGTCCATATTATTCATTTGGTAACTATCTCCAAAATCTTTTACACTTTTTATATATAAAGGTCTCTAATAAATTCTCCCAAAAAAGAATGTTATCGCATTTCTGACGCTTAATGAACTCTACTATCCCTATATTGGTCAGGTGATACTCCCATTACTTTTTTAAACATCCTCGAGAAATAATAGGAGTCATCTATTCCGAGTTTCAGTGCAATCTCCTTAATTCGCAGATTTGTAAAAAGCAAATACTGGCAGGCTTTTTGAGCCTTCAAATGATTAAAGTATTCTATTGGTGAAAAGCCCGTTTTGTTTTTGAAAAGATAAGAAAAGTGAGAGGATGACAAATTAACCGAATTGGCGATTTCTTTCAATGTCAGCGAGCTGTCGATCCTGCTGCTCAAAAAATCTATAGCTAAATCTGTAGCCTCTTTTTGCTCGATCTTTCCCAAAGGGTCATATTTGTTGTTAAAAATAAACGTAGTCAGGAAATGCCATAGGCACATATTGGCATACATCAGGTTGTCACTGCCATAACCTCGCTCCAACTGGTTGTACATTTCATGGAAAAGGTTTATGGTACTTTCAGCATGTTGCAAGAATCCTTTATGACCTGAAAATTGTTTTTTAAGCTGGAAAACAATAGAATTTGAAATGCTGCCAGTAAAATGAATCCAATAAATAGTCCATGGATTTTTAATATCGGCCTCATAAAAATGTGCCGTCTTTTTGGGTATAAAAATGAAATCACCCGCCTCTATAACATATTCTTTAGTACCAATCGTAGATCTGCCCTTTCCCTCGTAACAATAAATAAGTATATGCTGGTTTGCACCAGTAAGCCTTTCACGGTAATGGAATTCAGCCCTTGGATAGTAACCTATATCCGTAATATATAGGACACTCATAATTTTATTTTTAGCACATAAATTGCCGAGAATATTTTTTGGAATTACAATAGCTTTTTGACCACGAAAACCCTCCTGCCTTTTTATCTGGTCCATTCAAAATTCTTTACATAAAAAGAAAATAATCCATCCTATACTTTATAGCAATAATACAATAATCCATTAAAATCCGCACATATTCCATTAAATAATTGAGAATTAATATTTGTTTTGCACATGGCTTAATGTATACAGTACATTCTTGGCTTTATGAATGAGGATTATGTAAAAATCTGGGAAGAACAAGTACCGATACCAACTTACCAAATCGGAAAGGCCGAAAAAAATCCCTTGTTTTTGGAAAAGAGGATTTACCAAGGGAGCAGCGGCGTTGTTTATCCCCATGCAGTAATTGAGAGCATTTCAAATGATAAAACAGAAAAGTTATATAAAGCCTTATTCCTAGAAAACAAATTTCTCAAGATTATGATCTTGCCAGAGCTTGGGGGCAGGATACAAATGGCTTACGATAAAGTAAAACAAAGACATTTTATTTATTACAACCAGGTGATTAAGCCTGCTTTAGTTGGTCTGACCGGTCCATGGATTTCAGGAGGTATAGAATTTAACTGGCCACAGCATCATCGCCCTTCTACATTTGAACCACTCGACTATGACTTTAAAGAAAATGAAGATGGCAGCAAAACAATACTAGTAAATGAGGTGGAAAGAATGTTCCGCACGAAAGCGCTGGTGGGCTTTACCCTTTATCCGGACAAAGCTTACCTGGAGATTAAAGCGAATCTATATAACCGAACACCATTTCCTCAGACTTTCTTATGGTGGGCCAATCCGGCTGTAAAGGTCAATGATCATTACCAGTCCGTCTTTCCCCCGGATGTAAATGCCGTATTTGATCATGGGAAAAGAGATGTTTCTTCTTTTCCCATTGCAAAAGGGACTTATTACAAGGTTGACTATTCTCCAGGCACTGATATTTCAAAATATAAGAACATTCCGGTACCCACGTCGTATATGGCCATCACCTCCAAATATAATTTTATTGGTGGCTATGAGCATGATACAAAAGGCGGTGTGTTACACATCGCCGACCATTATATCTCTCCGGGAAAAAAACAATGGACCTGGGGGCACGGTGATTTTGGTAAGGCCTGGGATAAAAATTTAACGGACGAAGACGGTCCTTATATTGAATTAATGGCTGGCGTTTACACCGACAACCAACCAGATTTCTCCTGGTTACAACCCTATGAGGAAAAATCGTTCGTTCAGTATTTTATGCCTTACAGTGAGGTGGGGATGGTAAAAAATGCCACCAAAGAAGCGATTGTCAATCTTGAATTTGAAAATGATAAGATATCCATAAAATTATACACCACATCTGAGTATAACTGCATTAAAGTTGCACTTCTCAACAACAATCAAGAAGTTTTTTCACAAATTATTTCTTCCTCACCTGCTAATCCATATTTAAAAGAGCTTAGGTTAAAGCAACCTTTTATTCCTGAAGAAATAACCTTGACAATTTCTGAGCTTGTTTCAAATAAGATCTTAGTCAGTTACCGAAAGGAAAAAGGAAATGAACAAGAAATTCCTGAGGCAGCAGAGGCAGCAAAAAAGCCACCTGATGTAGAAAATAATGAACAGCTTTACCTGACCGGGCTTCATTTAGAACAATACCGGCATGCTACTTACCGCGCTACAGATTATTATGAAGAGGCTTTGCGTCGCGACCCAAAAGATATCAGGAATAATAATGCTTTGGGTTTATGGTATTTGCGCCGAGGTCAATTTGTAATCTCTGAACCTTTTTTCCGTCAAGCCATTAGCACTTTAACCCAACGTAATCCCAATCCTTATGATGGGGAAGCGTATTACCATCTGGGGTGGGCATTGAAAATGCAAAATAAAAACAATGAAGCATTTGATGCTTTTTATAAATCTGTGTGGAATGATGCATGGCAGCATCCCGGGTACCTTAACCTTGCACGTATTGCTGCTTTAAAAATGGATTATGAAGAGGCGCTTGAATTTATTCAAAAGGCATTGATTAAGAATTATCACAGTCATACAGCCAGGCATCTTAAAGTTGTTATCTTAAGAAAGTTGAATAAGCGTAAAGAAACCGCTGCATTAATTGAAGAGTCGCTGCAGCTTGACCCCTTTAATTTCGGATGTTTATTTGAAAAATATTTGCTTTTAAATAGCAGCGGAGAGGGCAAGGCAGCAGATGTTCTTATACATTTAAAAAAACTTAGCCGTAACTGGGTGCATAATTTTATTGAGTATTCGTTTGATTATGCTCATGCTGGTTTATACAAAGAAGCAGGACAATTTTTGTCTGTATATTCAGAGGGAATACTGGATGTTTACCCTATGCTAGAATATTACTTAGGCTGGTTTGCCTATCAATCTGGAGATGCGCAAGTAGCATTAAAGCATTTTCAAACTGCCAGCTCATTAAAACCAGATTTTGTTTTTCCCAATAGAATAGAAGATGTACTTGTTTTGGAAAAAGCAATGCAGGTAAATCCCAATGACTCCAAAGCATCTTATTACCTCGGTAATTTTTGGTATGATAAGCGGCAATACCAGAATGCCCTAAATTGTTGGGAACAATCCGTTTCCCTGGATCCTTCATTCCCCACATCACATCGCAATCTTTCATTAGCGTATTATAATAAATTAAATGATCCGGAGAGGGCATTAGTTTCATTAGAAAAAGCATTTTCACTTGACACCACAGATGCGAGAGTATTCATGGAACTTGACCAGTTGTATAAAAAACTTAATAAAGCTCCACAAAATCGTTTAAGCTTTTTAGAAACCCACCTGACTTTAACAGAATCGCGAGATGACCTTTATCTGGAAAGGATTACCTTACTTAATCAGATCGGTGAATATAATAAAGCCAAAGAATTATTAGCAGCACACCGTTTTCATCCCTGGGAAGGCGGAGAAGGTAAAGTAGTCAATCAGTATCTAATATGTCATATTGAGTTAGCCAAACATGCCATTGAAAAACGAGATTATCAGGGCGCAATAGTGTGGTTGAACCATGCACAATTTTACCCCGATAACCTTGGTGAAGGAAAGTTAACAGGTGCTCAGGAGAATGATATTTTTTATCTAAAAGGCCTTGCATACAGCTATCTCGGTTTAGTGGATGAGGCCGTGAATTTTTATAAGCTAGCTACGAATGGTATAAGCGAACCTGTGCAGGCCATATTTTATAATGATCCTCAACCTGATAAGATTTTTTACCAGGGGCTCGCGTGGTCAAGGCTGAATCAAATAGAAAAAGCGAATTCTATCTTCCAGCGGTTAATTGAATTTGGGGAAAAACATTTGAATGATCAAATTAGTATTGACTATTTCGCTGTATCTCTTCCTGATCTGTTGGTATTTGATGCCGATCTTGACCTTCGTAATAAAATCCATTGCTTTTATTTAATGGCGCTGGGCCATTTAGGATTGGGAAATGCTAATACTGAAAAAGCAGAAAAATTATTTAATGAAGTCTTACAGTTAGATCTCAATCACCAAGGCGCAGCCATACATAAACAAATGATCAATTTTTTGCACTTATGACTAACCAACATCCTTATAACAATGCATATATTCTTGGCACATCATCAATATCAGCCTTAGGCGGATATCTGTTCGGATTTGACTTTGCCGTAATTTCCGGGGCACTACCTTTCTTGCAAAAACAATTTGGACTGGATGCTTATTGGGAAGGATTTGCCACCGGTAGTCTGGCACTTGGAGCCATTGTTGGATGTGTTATTGCCGGATCAGTTGCAGAAAAATATGGAAGAAAGCCGGGGTTGCTTTCAGCAGCTTTAGTGTTTACTTTCTCTTCATTGGCCATGGCTTTTGCTCCCGGCAGGGATTTTTTTATTTTCTCCCGTTTCGCTGCAGGCATTGGGGTTGGCATGGCTTCAATGTTATCGCCCATGTATATTGCAGAAATCTCACCGGCGCATCTTCGCGGAAGAATGGTCGCCATTAATCAACTTACCATCGTAACCGGGATATTAATCACCAATCTTATCAATTATACCTTACGTAATAATGGTGATGACGCATGGCGCTGGATGTTTGGTTTGGGAGCTATTCCTTCCGGCCTTTTTTTTCTTGGGGCTTTATGGTTGCCCGAAAGCCCGAGATGGCTGATAAAAGCAGGAAAAAATGTTAAAGCAAAATTAATACTGCAAAAAATTGGCGGAATAGGTTTTGCTAATGAATCATTCCCTAAAATAGAAGATTCTTTACGGGGCAATACCAAGATGAGTTATCGGGCTGCATTTAATAAAGCCGTTTTACCGGCTGTTTTAATAGGTATTGGACTGGCAGTATTCCAGCAATTATGTGGTATCAATGTAGTCTTTAATTATACATCCAGGATTTTTCAAAGTATAGGCGCATCGCAGGATGATCAGTTATTACAAACTGTATTTATTGGCGGAGTGAACCTTGTATTTACACTTCTGGCTATGCTGCTGGTGGATAAACTTGGCCGCAAGCCGCTGATGCTCATTGGGGCAGGTGGCCTAGCAATTGTGTATATTATAGTTGTTCGTATGTTGGGTACAGGCTCACACCATGTCTCATGGTTTTTATTATCTGCTATTGGTATTTATGCCATGTCATTAGCCCCGGTTACCTGGGTATTAATTTCAGAGATATTTCCAAATAAAGTTAGAAGTGCTGCGCTTTCCATTGCCGTATTGAGTTTGTGGACTGCTTATTTTATTCTTGTATTTACTTTCCCCATTTTATTTGACCAACTGAAAGACAGTACTTTTTATATCTATTCAGGAATTTGTATACTTGGATTCATATTCATATGGTTTAAAATAAAAGAAACAAAAGGGCAAACACTGGAAGAGCTGGAGGGAGGAACAATCGGGCATTAAAAAACAATTAGTATGTTATAAAATTGTGCATTTATAATTGTGTTTACTAGCATGAGCTTGAAAAAGAGTAGACATAAATAAAACAAAAGTTAATCTTAAAATATTTACAGCATGAATAAGCGCAGCATAAATTGTTTTTCCCTGGTTCTCTTGACAATAATGGCCATGTATCACAGCAAGGCTCAAAATGTAATAGACTTATCTGGCGATTGGAAATTCCAAATAGATTCCAATGACCTGGGCCTAAAAGAACAATGGTTTTCAAAATCTTTACCGGATAAAGTAACCCTACCGGGAACCATAGCAACCAATGGCAAAGCCTCCCCTGTTTCTTTAAATACATTATGGACAGGGCAAATTGTAGATTCTTCATTTTTTAGAAGTGATAGATATGCCAGGTACCGTACCAAAGAGAATTTTAAAATTCCTTTTTGGCTACAACCTACTACACATTATATAGGAGCCGCCTGGTATCAAAAAGAAGTAGAAATAAAAAAAGATTGGTCAGCAAAAGAAATTTCCTTGTTGTTGGAAAGATGCCATTGGGAAACTCAGGTATGGATAGATAATAAAGCAGTGGGCATCCAAAATAGCCTGGCAACACCACATCATTATAACGTAAGTGCATTTTTATCTCCCGGAAAACATACCCTGACGGTGCGTGTGGACAATCGAGTAAAAGAAATCGACCCGGGAATGAATTCCCATAGCATTTCCGACCACACCCAAAGCAATTGGAATGGTATTGCCGGAGCTATAAAATTAATCAGCAATCCACTTGTGTTTATTAAACGTGTAAACGTGTTTCCACATGTTGCTACTAAACAAGCAACTGTAACTGTTTGGGTTGAAAACAAATCAGCAGGGCAAAAAAAAATAAGGCTAACTACTGCCGCAGAAAGTATTAATTCAAAAGCTGGACATAAAATTTCCGGAGTGCTGGTGAACCAAAAAATTAAAACCGGCATTACAAAACTATCCATAGACCTTGATCTGGGTAAAGATGCACTGTTATGGGATGAATTTTCACCCAATCTTTACCGTTTGAACCTGTCCTTAATTTCAAGTGAAGGCCATCAAAAAGAGTCTGTAGATTTTGGAATGCGGGAATTTAAAGCACATGGAACCCGCTTTGCCATAAACAACCAACCTGTATTCTTAAGAGGTACTTTAGAGTGTTCCATTTTTCCAAAAACAGGTTATCCCTCAACCGACATTAATGAATGGACCCGAATCTTTAAAGTTTGTAAAACATACGGATTGAATCATGTCCGTTTTCATTCGCACTGCCCGCCAGAAGCAGCGTTTGAAGCCGCAGATCGCGTTGGCATTTATTTACAAGTGGAAGCCAGCAGTTGGGCTAATAGCGGCTCTTCAGTCGGAGATGGTAAACCCATCGATAAATGGCTGTATGAGGAGACGGACAAAATTCTGGAAGCATATGGCAATCACCCATCCTTTTGTATGATGGCCTATGGAAATGAACCTGCCGGATCAAAACAAGAAAAATACCTGGGCGATTATGTGACCCATTTTAAAACAAAGGACAACCGAAGAGTATATACCGGTGGAGCGGGGTGGCCCTTTGTGGAAACTGCCGATTATTACAACAATGCAGAACCAAGAATACAGGGATGGGGACAAGGATTAAACAGCATGATCAATAAGGAAGCACCACAAACACAATACGATTTTAAAAAAATTGTTGAAAAGGTAAATATGCCTTATGTAAGCCATGAAATAGGACAATGGTGTGCCTATCCCAATTTTAAAGAAATTAAAAAATATACCGGCGTATTGAAAGCAAAAAATTTTGAAATATTTCAAGAAACCCTGCAGGATAATAAACTTGGTTATCTGGCAGACAGTTTTTTACTGGCTTCCGGTAAATTGCAGACCCTATGTTACAAAGCAGATATTGAAGCAGCATTGCGTACGCCGGGTTTTGCGGGGTTTCAGTTATTGGATTTACACGATTTTCCTGGTCAGGGCACCGCACTTGTAGGTGTTTTGGATGCTTTTTGGGAGGATAAAGGATATGTAACCGGTAAAGAATACAGTGAATTTTGTAATCAAACAGTTCCGTTGGCCAGATTGCAAAAACATATTTTTAATAATACAGAAGACTTTGTGGCTACCATCGAAGTAGCACATTTTGGTGCCCAACCGTTGAAAGCTCCTACAATTACCTGGACTATAACAGATACTAAAGGTAATTCTATAAAAACCGGGAATTTTCATTTACAACAATTAGCCTTAGATAATTGCCAAACAGTAGGTCATATCAAGATTCCTTTAACTGAAATTAAAGAACCAAAACAGTTGCAATTAATTGTTGATGTCAACGAATTTACTAATGGTTGGGATTTTTGGGTTTATCCACACCAAGTGAACTCAACTGAAAACGATATCTACATTACAAATGCTATTGATGATAAAGCGCTCCAGACACTAAACCAAGGTGGCAAAGTATTATGGTCAATTAAAAAGGGTGCTTTAAGCCCGGAATACGGAGGCGACATAAAAGTAGGTTTTTCCAGTATCTTCTGGAATACCGCCTGGACCGCAAAGCAAGCACCCCATACGTTGGGAATTCTGTGTGATCCCAAACATCCGGCGCTGGCTGAATTCCCGACCGAATATCATTCCAACTGGCAATGGTGGGATGCCATGCACCATGGACAAGCTATTATTCTGGATCATTTTTCAGAAACGATAAAACCCATTGTACGCCTGGTAGATGACTGGTTCGAAAACAGGAGCCTGGGGCTCATCGTTGAAGCCAAGGTTGGAAAAGGTAAAATTATGATAAGTGGTGCCGATTTATTGACTGACAAAGAAGATCGCCTGGAAGCCCGCCAACTACTTCATAGTTTGACAACCTATATAAATTCACCAGCTTTTAATCCTGAAAATGAAATATCTTTGGAAGAGTTAAACAGGATTGGTAAAAAATAAGGACGTGCTGTATAATTTTTAATGAAGAAGAAATAAATCATCTTTAAACACTGGGTTGGCCACAAACAATTCTTTTTGGGTATTTGACAAAGTAACGCTAATTAATCAAGATAATGAAAAAAATAAATACAATAATCTGCTTTTTAGTTTTAGCCCAATTGGCTAAAGCACAAACACCCTCCTTCGAAAAATCTATGCAAGACTTTTTTAGCGACAGATTTGGTATGTTCATACACTGGGGCCCCGTAAGTTTAAGAGGCACCGAAATTGGATGGTCCAGAGATAAAGAAGTATCTAAAGAAGATTACGATTCATTATACAAAGAATTTAATCCCGTATTATTTAATGCCGATACCTGGGTAAAAACGGCAAAAGATGCTGGCATGAAATACCTAACCATTACAGCCCGCCATCATGATGGCTTCTGCATTTGGCCAACCAAATTTACAGCGTACAACATCTCGAACACGCCCTACAAAAAAGATATACTAGGGGCATTAAATAAAGCTTGTAAAAAGCAAGGCATTAAATTTTGTCTTTATTACAGCATTCTGGATTGGTATCATCCCGATTATCCCATACACAGTGCCCATAATGGTAAAGTAGACCCAAAATCAGACCTGAACAAGTATAGGGCATTTTTGAAGAACCAGTTAAAAGAACTGATTACCATGTACGACCCATTTATGCTTTGGTTCGATGGTGCTTGGGAAAGCCCCTGGACCGATGAAATGGGCAAAGAACTTTACACTTACCTGAAAACCTTAAAACCCTCCTTGATAGTTAACAACCGACTGGGTAAAGAAATAGCTGCTGTAAGCAATAAGAAAATTGATGTAAATAAAATGGTAGGTGACTACGATACACCGGAGCAAGTGGTAGGCAGGCTTAATATGGAAACACCCTGGGAAAGCTGCTTTACCATTTGCAACCAATGGTCATGGAAGCCAAATGATAAATTAAAATCGTTGGAAGAATGTATGTCCATACTTTTAAGAACCGCCGGTGGCAATGGTAATCTGCTTTTAAAC
>JAYRWN010000152.1:0-2543 GCA_041917975.1 Saprospiraceae bacterium
AGATCCGGATAGGTTTTTACCGCCCAAAACGCACTGATTTGTTTCAGTTTATGGTTCCTGACCGGATAACACCCTGAATTCCTGCTAAATCAAAACGACATCCACCAGCCTTTGCGGCAGATAATAACAAAGCTAATCTACAAAATTATTTCCTTTAAAAAATCATAGCGGACGACGTATTCGTCGTTAGGTTGGATGGGTAGGAGAGTACTGGGGACCTAGGGACTCTTTACCTCTACCTGAAGGCCCAGACGCCAGTCAAGTTTGGCATAACCAACGGCCGGATTGGAGAGGTACTTCCGTCCGTTTTCCTTTTTCATGAGCAGGCTGGGCGTGATAAAACTGGTAGAGTCTTGATGAGTATTAGTTCAGAATATGTTAAGTCGCATTGATAATCTATAAATTAAACTGCCAGGTGATTACATCACTGAGCTTCCTCCCAAATGTTTTATTCTTTATTCCAACCAGCCATTCATAAGGGCAGGCACGAACCCAAACTCTGCCTGGAGGAGCCCAATCTATAATTATAAATTTCCCATATGCAGGGTCCCTTTTTAAAGTAGAAATACTCCAAACTCCCGGGTGATAGTGTATAAATGCTTCACCTGCATAAGCTGTAAAAATTAACTCAAATTGATTTTCCGTGAACCCAAATGTCATATTCTTTAGAAAAAATCTTTCGCAGATATCATGCATTCTATTGATTTCTCCTTTTGTAAATAAAATAGAATCAATTTCTAATAGCTTCAACGCTAAAGTTAAATAAGTTGAAATATTATCAATAAATTCTTTTAATTCGATGTCAAGGTTATTCCTGCTTTTCATAACATTATTCATAAATATATACTACGAATTTATTTTGACCTAACAATCCATTCTTTTTAATTTCAGTATAAATATACTGCATCGCATCATCAGTAATTCCTTCGAGAAAGTGCCATTCGATTTTGTTAATACCACCTGATCCAATATTAATGATAGCCATGTCGGCCATGATCTGGCGCTTAAAATTAGTGCTTTCTAAGGTTATTTTCCCGGACTTAATTTCTCTGGCTACACCATCAAACAAATTAGCTTAGTCCTTCGTCTATAGCTATTCGTCTGTAGCTCTTCTTCGCCAGAAATATTTTATTCCGTATATTTAGGAATTAAATCAACCCGCATGCACTTTCGATTAACCGATTTAAAATACCTGATGGCCTACCTGGCGCCGTTGGCTGCCTGGGGCGGGCTGTATTATGGCGGGTGGTGGGCTCCGGGAGCGGTTTATGTAGGGTTTGTGATGCTTCCAGTGCTGGAAGTCATCTGGCCGGGTTCTACCGCAAATGAGCTGGAAGGGCAGGAGCAGGCCCGCTCGAGAATCTGGTTTTTTGATGCCTTACTTTATCTGAACATCCCCATCGTGTATGGGCTCACCTGGTATTTTCTGCAGGTGGTTACTACCCGGGACTTGTCGATACCTGAAATAGCTGCTTTGATCCTAAACCTCGGTTTAATCCTGGGCACGGCCGGCATCAATGTCGGTCATGAACTGGGCCACCGTCCGCAATGGTATAATATCACCTCGGCCATTGTGCTGTTAACGCCGGCCTTGTACACCCATTTTTATATAGAGCATAACCGTGGTCACCACAAGCAGGTCGGTACGCCGGAAGATCCGGCCACTGCCCGGCGGGGCGAATCCTTCTATGCCTTTTGGTGGCACTCGGTCAGCCGTGGCTACTTGCATGCCTGGGCCCTGGAAAAACGACGACTGCATGTCCTGCGGCTGCCTTGGTATCATTACCTCAACCAACTCTGGGGGTTGCAAGCGGTGGTGGTCATTTATTTAGGCCTCATCTTTTGGGGATTCGGGTTGTATGCCCTGGGCTTAGCCGTAGGTGCCGGTATCATCGGATTCACTTTTTTAGAGCTGGTGAATTACATCGAACACTATGGTTTGGTGCGTCACCGGCGGGCAGATGGTTCTTATGAACGGGTGGAGATACACCACTCCTGGAATTCCAATCATCCCCTGGGCCGGATATTTTTATACGAACTGACCCGGCATGCTGATCACCACTACAAAAGTCAGCGCAAATATCAGATCCTGCGCCATTTCAGAGCCAGCCCACAACTGCCCTGGGGCTACCCGGCATCCATCTTGTTGAGTTTAGTGCCTCCGCTATGGTTCCGCGTCATTGATCCGCACTTGTCGAATTACCAAAAAAGTTAAGGCCGGACGTGCGGTGAATACACGGCGAACCATATTCATATCTATACAAATAATTATGTGAAAGATGTTAAAGATTTGCATTCAATTTTTTTAGTTTTACCAACATTAAACAATTAACCTAATTTCTATTGATCATGAAACAAGTAAAGTATTTTTTGCCCTTGCTGTTGGCGGGTGGCTTCATGCTACAAAGTTCCGTATCCGCCTTCAAGCTGAAATACCCTAAAAAAGTAAATGAAGTCATTCAGGCCAAATGTTACGGCTGCCACAATCCGGCCGGCCAGAATGAAAAAGCCAAAACCGCTTTGAACTGGGACAACCTGCTGAC
>JAYRWN010000153.1:0-13693 GCA_041917975.1 Saprospiraceae bacterium
AAGGAAGGTATATTCTCATCATTTTAATCTTGAGCATTATTGGTAGGAACGATTTGCTTGACCATTTTGAATCGATCGCGATATAACAAAATTTTATTTAGTCAAACAAGTTAAGTTAAACATTTTGGATCCACTTGGTTTCGGGTTGCAGGGCTCAAGGGTATAAAATGGTAAAGTTGGCGGATGATCAAATTAAGTAAACGAATGGAAACATTTTTTTACGGGAATAAATGTACCTTTATCAGGTGCGAAAAATATTGGCCTTATTTCTCCTGGTTTTATCCTTATGTTCCTGGGTAGGATGGTCAGTTATTTATCAAATAACATTACACCGGCATAAAATTACCCTGGACCTCACTGAACATTCACCCGAACAAATCATCGAGTTACGTATTCCATATGATCAATCCTCAACCTTGCATTGGGAAGAGGCCGGTCGGGAGTTTATGTATCAGGGTATGATGTATGACGTATTAAAATTGGATACGTCTTCTTCCGGCGATCTCTTATGCACCTGTTATGCTGATGTCCGGGAAACTCAGCTGAAACAAAATTATCTGGCTGGAATACATCAACATAATGCTGGTGATGAATCTGACCAATGGCCGGCGTTAATCTTAAAATTATGGTCCCTGCAGGCGATTTTGGACCCATCAAGCTTAATAATTGCCGCGGAAAATGGTACTATGGATAGCCCTGTTTATGTATGTAATTGGACTAATTTTACCGACTCGCCAGGGTCTCCTCCTCCGAAATTAGTTGGCGAATTATTTGGCGTCTAATTAATTGATTATTTACCGCTGCGCTTTTGGTGCAGGGGATAATTAGTTGATTTTTACTCGCACTTTTATTGCTAAAAAATTCATCAGCAAATTTAAGCGCAGTTAATATTTATTTGAAACAGCATTTATAGTGTGGAATAATTCATTCTAATTATTTATCGAAAAATTAATTAGACCATCTAATTACAGGTCCTTTTTCTATAAATAATTTTTTCTTAATTAAGTCCAAGGAATAATTTATGAAATTCATTTGGCCCCTGGTGTTTAGTGCTCTGCCTGGTTTGTCTCTGGCTCAACTCATAAACGTGTTAGACCAACATTCCTTACAGCCTTTAGCCCAGGTCAATATTTTTCAGGTTAATCCTCCTGTCTCTATCACCACCAATGATCAAGGGACTGCTGATATTTCCATGTTCAAAGATGCCCAGGAAATAATTATTTCGCACTTGGGTTATCATACTCTCCGGTTATCCTATGCGCAGATTGTGGCATTTAAGTATACCGTATATCTGGAAGAAAAGAGTTTTACGGTTGATGAGGTGATTGTATCTGCTTCCCGTTTTGCTGAAAAAAAATCGGATGTACCCATGAAAGTGGAGGTACTGACCCGGAAAGAGCTTGAATTACTTAATCAGCCTACCATGGCCGATGTATTGCAAGCTTCGGGGGAAATAATGGTACAGAAAAGTCAACTGGGCGGAGGTAGTCCCATCATTCGTGGTTTTGAGGCGAACAAAGTTCTCATCGTGGTGGATGGTATTCGCATGAATAATGCCATCTACCGGGGCGGCCATCTGCAGAATATCATCACCTTGGATCATAGTGCCATGGAACGGGTCGAAATCGTTTTTGGCCCGGGTTCGGTCGTCTATGGCAGTGATGCGCTAGGCGGCGTGATGCATCTGCGCACAAAAAAGCCATTGTTGTCCGGGGTGGCTGGCGAATCCGCCCTTAAGTTGAATGGTTCTCTGCGTTACGGCACTGCCGCCAAAGAAAAAATGGCCCATCTGGACTTCAATCTTGGTGGCTCAAAATGGGGCTCGTTCACCAGCCTGAGTTATGCGGATTTTGACCATTTGCGCATGGGACGGCAGCAGCCCGCCAGGTATGCCGGTTTGGGTTTGCGGCCATGGCTGGTAGAAACTAATCAAGGTGTTGATAAAATTGTTAGTCAGGAGGACCTTTATGTCCAGGCCCCAACCGCCTACTCTCAATACGACCTCCTGCAAAAAGTAGCTTACCGGCCCAATCCACGGGTGATGCACGGACTGAATATTCAGTACTCCACGTCCTCGCGCATTCCAAGGTACGACCGCTTGTTTCTGGAATCAGCAGGCACCCCGCGCTTTGCCGAATGGTATTACGGTCCGCAGGATCGATTGTTGGCTGCATATCATCTACAGCTCACTCCCGATCGGCGCTGGTTTGATCAGGCGGCGGTTACCGCCTCAGTTCAGCATATTGTGGAAAGCCGTCATGACCGGCGGTTCAATAATCCGAACCTAAACAACCGTAAAGAAATCGTGGATGTGGCTGCGCTAAATGCCGATTTCGAAAAATTTACCAATCGCCATGAATTGCGCTATGGTCTGGAGATTAACCAGAATCGGGTCATAACACGAGCGCATGTCAGCAACCTGTTTACCGGTATCAAAGCTGATCTGGATACACGTTATCCTGATGGCGGGTCGACCATGTACACCCTGGCCACTTATTTTACCCATACCTGGGAATTGACAGATCGCTGGATTTTGACCGACGGATTAAGAATAAACGCTGTGGGCCTGAACGCCAAGTTTGTTGACAAGCAGTTTTTTCCATTTCCCTTTGAAGAGGTCCACCAGAACCACGTGGCTTTTAACGGCAGCCTGGGTATAGTCTTTAAACCGGGTAATCAGTGGCAATTTTCCGCGCAGGGTTCCAGCGGATTTCGTGCGCCCAACGTGGATGATCTAAGTAAAATTTTTGAATCCACTCCGGGCCTGGTTATTGTACCTAATCCTGACTTGCAGCCTGAGCGTACATATAATGTGGATATCGGGCTGCAAAAACAATTCTCTGAAAATACGCTAGTCGCTTTTAACGGTTATTATACGTTTTATCAGCAGGCCATAACCACCCGTCCCTTTGAATTCAGAGGCCAATCCACGATCATGTATGACGGTCAACTTAGCCAGGTGGTAGCCAATGTCAATGCCCAGGAAGCCTACCTTTATGGGTTTAGCGCCAATTTGACAACCGGGCTGCTGAAAAACCTGAGCCTGGAATCTGCTTTCAGTTATACTTACGGACGCATTAGAACGGACAGCGCCGCTTATCCGTTGGACCACATCCCGCCGGCATTTGGTAAAACCGGTTTGCGTTGGTCTAAAAATACCTGGCGGGCTGAAGTTTATGCCATGTATCACGGTTGGAAACGACTCAAAGATTATAATGTGTTTGGAGAAGATAACGTGGCTTATGCCACGGCCCAGGGTATGCCGGCCTGGTATACGTTGAATGCCCATATTTCTAAAAGCATACATAGACACCTGCAGGTACATCTGGCGGTAGAAAATATTTTAGATCGTAATTACCGCGTATTTGCTTCTAACATTAGTGCACCCGGCAGAAATTTCGTCTTCACCCTCCGCGCGAACTATTGAAGCAAGTGGTGTGTAAGATGGGCAGATATAATTTCAGAAGTTTTTGCTAACCAGAGATCATGTTCCGTAGAAAGAAGAAATATTTTTTTGTCAAGGTGATAAACAGCCTTTATTTTTGTGGGGATGAATGAACGGTGTAACATTTGGTTTTCCTACCTGGCTTTTTTGCGCAGCGCCTGCGCCAATGTTCCTTAGTGGCTATCTTGTGGCACTATGGCCGACCTGTTACAATTTATTAATCATCTCTCTATCCTTAGTTAAGTAAACTAAAAAATGAAAAACATTGCAGTATTTGGCCTCGGTAAAGTAGGCGCTTTGGTGGCAACCTTGTTGCACGACCGCTTTTTAGTCACCGGAGTAGATCAAAGCATGCCAGCGGATGAATTTGGTTTTCCCATACGGACCGGCTCGGTGACGGACCAAAAGTTTATGGATGATTTAGTGGCCCAAGTGGATGCTGTGGTTTCTTGCTTGCCTTACAATCTTAATATTCATGTGGCTGAAGCAGCTTTCCGGGGAGGCAAACATTATTTTGACCTCACGGAGGATGTGCCCACCACCACACGCATCCGGGAGATGGCTAAAACCTCCCTGGGAGTCATGATCCCCCAATGTGGACTGGCGCCGGGATTCATCGGTATTGTCGGGGCGGATTTGTACAACCGGTTTACTAAATTGCGGGATGTGGAGTTGCGCGTTGGGGCTTTACCCCGTTATCCAAACGGCCTGCTGGGTTACGCCTTTACCTGGTCACCGGCCGGAGTGATTAATGAATATATCAACGATGCAGAAGTAATCCATAATGGACAACGCAAGATGATTCCCGCCCTGGACGGCACTGAAATGATCAACATTGAAGGGCAGGAATTTGAAGCGTTTTCCACCTCAGGCGGTCTGGGCACCATGTGTGAAACGTTAGAAGGTAAGGTGGACACTTTAAATTATAAAACCATCCGTTATCCTGGCCACGCCCGGCTGATGCGCTTTTTATTGTATGAACTGATCTTGAAAGACGACCGGGCATTGGCCGAAAAAATTCTTACGGAAGCCAAGCCACCGGTGCGTGAAGATGTCGTGTATGTCTACGCTGTCGTAGAAGGCTGGAAAAATCAAAAGTTAGCCCGTGAGGAGTTTTATCATGCCTACCGCCCCATGCTCATCAATGGCGCAGAATGGCGAGCCATTTCCTGGACCACCGCAGCCTCCATAACCGCCGTGGTGGAGATGGTAGCTGAAGGCTTTTTATCCCAACGTGGCTTCATCAAACAAGAAGACATACCGCTGGATCACTTCGCCAAAACCCGCACCGGGCGGTTTTTCTTCTAGGTGTTTAGCCGCTAAGTGATAGCCATTAGGTATTAACCACTGGATTTTAGCCGTTGGATACTAGCCCATAACCCTTTCATTCTCGCCCTTAAATCTTAGTTCTTAACTCTTAGTCCTTAGTTCTTAACTCTTAGTCCTTAGTTCTTAACTCTTAGTCCATAACCCTTCGTCCTTAACCCTAAGTTTTTAACACTTCGCCCTGCGTCCTTAACCCGCCAACGGCAGGTATTTTTCCTGAATGACTTCTAAATGCCAGCGTTGGTGTCCGGCCGCTATAAATCCTATCTCGGCTACCGAATAAGTGCCTTTGAAACTAGGTCCCCGCCGCAACAAGATGTCCGGTGTGAAGGTGGCATACATGGCACGGAAATTCTGATGGGATAAACGCAACTCATCCAGTAAGCTCGGCAAACTACGTGAGCTGCCCTTGGCTTCTATGGCGTACGCGTTCTCATCAAACGAAGGTAACTTTTGGGTTTCACCGCGGGCGATCGCTAAGGCCCGGTAGGTAAATATCCGCTCTGTATCGATGAGGTGTTGCAGGATATCCGCTATGCTCCACTTGCCGGGGGCATATACTCGCGAACCTATTTTATTCCATTCGGCCAGGGGTATTTTATGCAGCTCATTGCTGCTATTCGCTAATACGTCCAACAATTCTTCATCGTCACATTTTAGAATGTAACGGTCAAAATATTCCGGAAGAGGATTTAACTCCGATCTTTTCATGTTAGGACTAATTTAAGTTTATTAATAATTTTTCTTCATGACAGAACGCTTCACGCGATTCCCTTTGGCTTCAACGCTCAACAAAAATCTTTAAAATTTCCCGTCCAATTAAATTTGATCAACCTGATAATTCTTTGGTCAAAAGAGGTCATAAATTCATTGATAATGTTAGATAATGTTATTGTTGATATTATTCCCTTAAGGTTTTTCCAGTTTAATATTCTTTTAATTTGTTTCTCACTTGCTAAGCCCACCCGGCACGGGCTATTTAAGCATACGTGAATTCATTATTCTGTACTAAATTAAAATAATTTTTCGGCGAGAAGGATATTTTTATTGATCTCATACTGGTGGTCTGTTTAATAATTCCAGATATCATCTTTTAGCTGACGCAGAATGAGCCTGGTTTTGGATTTGTTCCGGTTACGTTTTATGATTAAATGTGGCCTTTAATTTTTATAATTATAAGGCCAATACCTTTGCCAGGTCCACGGCGTAAAGGTATCCCCGATGACAAATTCAAGCAGGTCTTTGAATATTTTTTCTCCGTTGTCACTATTGGTCATAATGATCAACCCTGTTCCGGGAGTGCTAAAATGAATCAGATAGTGCTGCCAACCCTCATCATGGCCTTCTTTAAAAAAAGCAGGACCAAATGGACAATCCAATAAACCCCATCCTAATCCATAAGCCAATTGAATATCTTGGTGGGCGCGGGTGGTCGCTGAATCCAGGGTAGGAAATTGGTGCAATGAATGGATGTAAACCTGAGGTGAAAACATTTGCTGATATGCCTGTGCGCTCAAACCTTGCCGCCGGGAGAGGTGAGCAATGAATTTAGCCATGTCTTCATGGGTGGTCTGTAAAGAACCCGCTGCATCGGGCTTGGTGCGTTTCCTTTTTCCAATAACCATTTGTTCAGTGTCATGACCAGATGCATAATTAGTTTCAAATTTCGGTTGCCAGACGTAACTGGTGCGGGTCATAGCCAGAGCCAGAAATAGTTCTTCCTGGGCCAGATCCTCCAAATTTCTCCCGGTAATGTGTTCCAACACCATTTGCAGCAGGGCAATGCCTTCTCCGGAATAGGCATATTTTGCTCCGGGGGTAAAATAAATGGCTAACTTGCCCTCGGGCATGTAATCACCGGTGTAGGGGTGCAGAAAACGCCAGTTAGGAAATCCGGTCGTATGGTTGAGACACATCCGTGGGGTGATGAGTGTCCAACGCGTATCCTGGGCCAAATCTGGGTAGCGGGGATATTCGTAGAGAGGTTTGGGTAAATAGCTCATTAAAGGTTGGTCCAGATTTAATTTGCCGGCATCCACCATTTTTAAGCATAAATAGGCAAATACAGCTTTACTGAAAGAGGCACCGCTAAACACACTTTCAGGATGCAACGGTGTTTTTAATTCCGAGTTGGCATAACCATATGTTTTTGTATAGGCGACCTGATGGTTATTCAATACAGATAGCGACAGCCCGGTCACTCGGGCAGCGCTCATCAGTTTTTTTACCTCCTGATCTATTTCATGTGGAAATAAAGTGGTGCCATTTAAGCGGTGAAGCAGGTATGGTTGAGCCAATAAGGACATTGACGTGATTAATAGGAGAAAAATTGAATAAATCAGTTTAGCCATTTTTATAATAATCGTCTGCATCTAAAAATACACTGTTCTGCTCCCCAGGGAGCATTTTTTTAGACCAATGGTCCTCTTGCCCGGTGAAATGCATTATGAGTTGGCCAGTCATTTGTCGCGCCGGCTTACAATTTTGAAAAATACGAGGTGTTAAATACCGGGAAATAGGCGGATCCCTGTGTTTTTTAGTCGGCAAAATTAAAATCTAATCCCAAAGAGCTATATCAATATCACTTATTTGGCTTAGAAAAAATTATTTTATAATTTAAGGCCAGTTGTACCGGGCAGGCACGACGGGTTTAAGACTATTTACCCGAAGTTCCTTCTTTGTATCTTTTCCATATAATTAATTTTTCATCAGGTCATAAATTCATCATCCAATGAAAGAAAATAGCAGCAACAATCGGCGTAGATTTTTACAAACTTTAGGCTTAGGAGGCTTAAGTTTAGGGACCATGGCTGTGGCACCAGTAGAGGAACAACTGGAATATACCACTCAGAAAGTAAACCGGCACTCCTCACCCTCCGAATTAAAAATAACCGATGTGCGTATAGCGGAGATCAGTGGCGTGGTCTTTCGCACGCCTATTGTGCGAATTTATACCAATCAGGGTATCGTGGGCCACGGAGATGTGCGGGATGGTGCGGCAAAAGAATATGCTTTATTTCTCAAAAGCCGGTTGTTAGGCGAAAACCCGTGTAATGTGGAACGTTTGTTCAAAATCATCAGCCAGTTTGGACATCACGGCCGCCAGGGTGGGGGAGTCTCCGGAGTGGAAATGGCTTTATGGGATCTGGCCGGAAAAGCCTATAACGTGCCGGTGTACCAAATGTTAGGTGGCAAATACCGGGATCGTGTGCGCGTATATTGTGACACCACCATTTCCCAGGACCCTCTTGAATATGCCAAACGTATGCAGGAGCGGATTGATCATGGGTATACAGCCTTGAAAATGGATATTGGCATCAATTTATTGAAAGATATGCCTGGCGCCATCATTAATGCCCCGGATGGTAAGTTGAACCCCTATCAATATGAGTACCGCAAGTACAACCTTACTAAACATCCCTTTACCGGGGTGCAAATAACCGATAAAGGGATCGCCCGTTTGTGTGAGTTCCTGGAGGTCATGCGTAACCAAATCGGTTATGAAATCCCGATGGGCACCGATCATTGGGGCCATTTTGGATTAAATGAAGCTATAAAAATAGCAAGGGCCGTGGAGAAATATAATCTGGCTTATATCGAAGACATCATCCCCTGGCAATTGACGGATCAGTGGCGTGAAATCACCCAAAGCACCACGACGCCTACCCAAACCGGAGAAGATATTTATATGCTTTACGGAGGGTTTAAAGAAATCATCGATAAGCATGCGGTAGACATTGTACATCCAGATCCTAATACGGCCGGAGGCATATTAGAAACCAAGCGTATCGGCGATTACGCCTCATTGAATGGTATTGGATTTATGTTGCACCATGCTGCGGGTCCCGTTTCTTTCCTCGGCTCAGTTCATGCAGCGGCCGCCACTGAGAACTTCCTGTGGCTGGAGCATCATGCTGTGGACAGTCCCCGTTTTGAAGACCTGGTGACCGGCATTGAAAAACCCTTTGTCAAAGACGGTTATGTCAAAGTGCCTGAAAAACCGGGCATCGGCGTGGAATTAAATGAAGAGGTGGTCAAAGAATTTTTGGTGAAGGGCGAACAGCTGTTTGCACCAACGCCGGAATGGAATACCATCCGCGCCTGGGACCGTTTGTGGAGTTAAAAATAGAGGTCACGGTTTAAGAATTAGTTAGAAATTCGGTGAGCCGGTCCAGGAAAGGGATTTGGGCCGGGTGTATTTTTTGTCGGGCTATGGATAAATCAAACCATGCACAGCGGTCGGCTTCCGGGAAAGACTTCATGTGTCCGGATTTGGGGGGCCACTCCAGGTCAAAGGTTTGACTGTGAAACGTTGTAGTGTCAAATTCTCCTTCAGCAGCGAAAGCAAAAATGATTTTACCACCGGACATTTTTACTGTGCCCAAGGCTGTGAGGGCACCAGGCCATTGTTTTCCGGTTTCTTCATAAAACTCACGGCGCGCAGCCTCCTCAGCATTTTCTTCTATAAACTCACCCTTGGGGATGCTCCAAACGCCGGCATCTTTGTGTGCGTAAAATGGCCCTCCCGGATGGATCAGAAAGACCTGAGTCAGGGCTACTGTTCTTTTGAATAATAAAATCCCAGCACTGGTGACGCTCATGATGGATAAAAAGGACTAGGGTTTATTTAGGTTACGTTTATCTTTTTTAAAGTTCTTCATTAGTTTACCGAACATGCGTTCTTTTTGTCGGCGTTGTTGGGTGGTGGTTTCAAAATAGGCCTGCTCGCGGTAAAGTTTAAGATAATTTTCATAGACGGCTTGCTCCAGTTGGCCGGCTTCTATGGCCTCCATCACCGCGCATCCTGCCTCGTGCACATGTGTACAGTTCTGGTATTTACATGCCTCGGCTAAATGGGTGATGACATCAAACGTTTTTTCCAGCCCTTCAGCGCTTTCGGTCAGACCCACTTCACGCATACCGGGGTTATCTATTAATATTCCCCCTTCATTTAATAGAATCAATTCCCGGTGAGTGGTCTGATGTTTTCCTTTGGCGGTGCTGGTGCTGACCTCCGCCGTGGACATTAGTTCCGTACCGGCCAGGTTATTTATCAAGGATGACTTACCAACCCCGGATGATCCGATAAAACAATAGGTTTTACCGGCCTGTATATGTTGTTGTAATTTTTCCACCCCTTCTTTGGTGAAATTACTGAGTGGAAAAATCGGGACGTCTTTGAGGCGATGTTTAATTTGTTCCACCTGGGTATTTAACTCCGCGGCGCTTAATAAATCTATTTTGGTAAAAATAATCAGCGGTTGAATCTTGGCATTATAACAGATGGTCAGATAACGTTCCAAACGATTGAGATTGTAATCGTGACCGGCGGCTTGAACGATAAAAGCAAAATCAATGTTTGCGGCGATTATTTGCGCTTCGCCGTGATGACCTGCTGCCTGACGTTTTAACAAGGAGTGGCGGGGCAATACCTGATGAATAATTCCTAACTGATCATGAATGGATACAGTGACCCAGTCACCCACCGCCGGAAAATCTTCGCGGCTTTTAGCATTATAGTGCAGCTGACCGGTGATCACCGCTTCCACCACGTCCGAGGTCGTTCTGACCAGATACCTTTCTTTGTGTTCGGTGATGACGCGGCCCACTTGCCAGTCCACCAGCAACGGGTGGAGCTCCAGATACTCATCCAGGGATCTTGGCCAGCCGAGGTTAACTAATTCCATGGCAGTGTAAAGTTATTATTTTCCGTTGGAGCTGAACTTGACCCGCTTGAAAGCCATCGCTTTGATCAGCCAATTGGGCAGGGGTTTATGCGGGTCGCGATTTTTCAGTTTAATATTTAAACCGAGTTTTTTGATCAGGGGTACTTTGTGGGTTTCTACAAACTCTATTAAAGTGCCATCCTGATCTTCGAGGTACCCCCAATGGCCGTTGGCGTCACCCATGTTAAAGGATTCGCCACTCAGCACCTGGAACGGGAAGCCCTGGGCGGCACATTCCTGGACCAATACCTGCATATGACGGATGTCGAAGCAGAGATGAATGAAGCCAATGTCACCCCAGTACCGTCCGGCAAAGATTTTTTTTCCGGCCGGGGCATCCAACCTCTGGATCAGTTCCAATTGGCTTGTACCCAGCAGCTTACTGAAACCGCCGTTCCGGTCGGGCTTATGTCCTAATAATATGCGACGGAATGTTCCCTCGCCTCCTGGCAAATACCTCAGGTCCTCGAACTGATCCTGTTTGTCATAGATGACTTGGTTATAACCAAGGACATCAGCATATAAACGCAGGGCTTTGGGGATATCCGACACCCCGATTAGGCATCCGCTTAAGCCGCCCAGTTCAGGTCCGGAATGACCAAACCAGGAATTGCTGGTTTTGATTTTTAGAATATTTTTCCAGGGGTCCAGCAAATAAAAAGCAGCTTCCCCATCCGGTTCATGTACTATTGGGGATAAAATGTTCTCCCCTAAATGTTGCAACCGCTCGTACGATTTATTGACGTCGGTTGTTTTAACAAACCCTACCGTGATACCTAAATCCCCCAGTTGGATTGGTTGCATAGGACTGGTTGGTGTGCGATCTAAATATTGCCAAAGTTCATACCCGCTGCCTCCCCGCAGATTCATAGCCAATATGGCTCGCTTATGGTGCGGTGACCCGCCCATGTATTTGGCCATGTAGGTCGCAACGTTATTGTCTTCAAAAACCCGTACATCTGCACCAAGGCGGGTGCCATACCATTCGAACGCTTTTGATGCGTCATCAACTCCAACACCTATTTGTTGGATGCCGTAGATTAATTTGCCCTTTTGATGCATGAAAAAGTAGATTACGAGTTTGAGGATTTTGGTAAGGCAGGATTGATAACGCTGTAGATATAAGATTTAACCTGATAAATTAAATATAATCATGGTTTTTCAAAAGGGTGCCTAAAGATATTAAAAACTACCAAGTTACCCTTGTTTCAAATCAACTATCCGGGCTAAAAAAACAAGGCCTTATAAAGTATTGATTTACAAGGCCTTTGATTTATAGGGTCGGGATGACTGGATTCGAACCAGCGACCCCTACGTCCCGAACGTAGTACGCTACCAGGCTGCGCTACATCCCGTATGCGGTATTTTTTAACCGGGAACCCAAATTTACACCTTTTTTGCTTTTTTGCTATTTTGGTAGAAAGGTTTAGGCCAGAGAAAAAAATCTCTGTATCGTTATACCATATTATCCGTTGTCAATGTTATTCGTTATGGCGGTGTAGACTTGTCATTAGTTTATACGGCATACCAACTTTTTTTGACCTAAGCTGACTAAGGATTTTTGATGCGATTCTTTTACAGTTTGATGCTAATACACTTTTTTTTCTGGCCAGCCCGGGGCCAGGAATCTGGTTGGTATGTGCATGACGGCGACTTTCAATTACACATTCAGGGCAAGTTGCCTTACCGCCTGGTTTTTGAGGATGCTCAGGGCCAATGGCAGCATGTTCAAACCTTTAAGGCTGAATACCAAGTGCAGGCCCGAACGATTTCTGAGGACCATGTTCGGTTGAGTTTTACCCTGCAGGATATGCAAGTCCAGTTGTATACCAGAAGCATCGTGACCGCTAACTATGCCTTTCGCTCAGTGAATACCCAAGGCATTCAGGATAAATATGTGCCCGGTTTTACCCGTGAAAAACAACCCTGGGCTTTTCAAGATACCCTGGATTTGGTGGTACGGCGTTCTACGAGAGCGATCGTGCAGGGCCAACCGGTGTTAATGCCTTTAGCCTGGATAGAATCCGGAAACTCCAAGGTACTTTTTAGGGATAGTTTGAGTTTGTCTCCCCTGCTTACTCCCCTGGACATCTGGAGTCAACAACCGAAACTGTTCAGAGAATTAAAAGAAAATAACGACTCGAACTATTTGGTAGAATATTTTGATGCCCGGCGCAGGGATTGCTGGTTAATCAATATCCTTAAACCTGCTCCGCAAGTATGGAACATAGAGCATAACCACGTCCTGGACGTTCCTGCCGCCGCGGTGGTCTCCGTTGGCTATGAGTTGACTGAAAAGGAGACCAAAGGCGTTAATATTCGCTCGGCTTTACCGTATCGGGATGCCCAAGTGATGGTAAATACCTATGGACAGCTTCCTGCGGATACCGGTTTGTTTTTTGAGCAAGGCAAACCGGTGGATGGGGTTTTACCGATCACCGACTGGACTGAACTTAATGTCTGGGTCAAGTATTTACCGGAACAAAAGACCTTTAACCGCCGGGTATTGGTCAAACCCGGGATGACGCTCCGGGTTATCTGCGATACCGCTTACGCCGGCGTAAACATTGAATTTTCGGCTTTACAGGCAGAAAATGATTTATTAGATACGTTACACCGCCGGTACCGCGGCAATCGCATTTATCAGCACAAAGCCTATTTTCAGGAGTTGCAACAACGCCTGGGAGATCCACTCTATTTTGATACATTACGTTTTAATGAGCGGGCTGAACTAGCCCTGTTGCAGGCGTATAAACCACGCATACAAGCTAAAGCCTATGACCGATTTAAGGCTGAGATAACCTTCTTTTATGGTCAAAAATTTTACGATTTATTCGGCATGCCCAGAGCCTGGACCAGAGATGAAGACGCTGAATTTTTCCACATCCAAAAATTTTATGACCAAATAGATCTCGAACAATCCATTTATCGCACTATTCCGGCTTATTACGATTTTTTAGAACAAAAATTTGAACATTACCGTCTAAATTTACCGGGCCGCAAGATCGGGGATTGGTATTTACCGGCCCGCCTGAGTACTATTTCCGCTTATTATTCCTCCAAGGATTTTTATACCAACTTCCCGAAACATTATTTGATGACCACACAGGTGGAACGTTGTATCAGCGATTTTAATCTGGACATTTCATCCTTACAATGGATCTTGGAGGATTACCGCAGCCAGGTCAGTTATCGC
>JAYRWN010000154.1:0-4882 GCA_041917975.1 Saprospiraceae bacterium
TATTGCTAACAACGTGCTGATGTTAAAAAAATGGATTCCCAATATAGATCCTGAGTCTTTTGGTTATTCTTCGGATAACGTCGTTGGTTTGGAATCAACCGGACTACCTACCACCCGTACGCTTGGTTTTAACCTTAATGTTAAATTTTAATAAATAGGTGTAAAATGAAAAATGTATTAAAATATAATCTTTTATTTCTGTCGCTATGGTTAGTGTCCTGCGACAAAGGATTTGACGACTTAAATATCAATAAAACAGCCGCCACATCCGTTAATCCCGCGTTTATCCTTAACAATGCCATCAATAATTTATCCTTCAGAAATGAACAATTGATTCTGGAAATGGGTATTGTACAACAGTTCGTTTCTCCTAACTCCGGAGTACTTACCGGAGCCAATTTTAATCAGGATAATCGAGGGGCGACACAGGCCAACTGGGAGCGCTACTACCGTTCGGTGATCCGTCATACTACCGATGTCATTAATCAAACGAAAGATCTCCCCAATCGCTCTAATTTGAAGAATATGGCCCGGATATTACAGGCCTTTGCCTTTATGGTTCTTACTGATTCTTATGGAGATATTCCCTATTTTGAAGCCGGCAAAGGGTATATTGAACAGATTAATTTACCCAAATATGATCGCCAGCAGGATATTTACGCAGACATCATTAAAGAGTTGAAAGCTGCTACCGGGGAATTGAATGATAGCCAAGCCAAAGAAACGGCAGATATCCTTTATGGAGGCGATGTGGCAAAATGGAGAAAATTCGCCAATTCTTTGTTGCTTAGAGCTGGTATGCGCTTAGTTAAAGCAGACGCCGGTTTGGCCCAGTCTACAGTTACAGCTGCCGTTGCGGGTATTATGACTTCCAATGCCGATAATGCTGTGGTACGGCATGACCCTAACTATGTGAATGCTTGCGGACAGTGGTTGAATTCTACTGAAGCAAACAATGGGTATTTAGGCCGCCCATTTGTTGATTTTCTCAAGAATAACAACGATCCCCGTCTGCGGGCAATTGCTACCCGTTATGTAGGGGCAAAATCAGGCCCGGAGCAAGTACCGGCACGGGCAAACAATGACCCGGCTGTTCAAATCGGCATGCCGTTTGGTTTTGACAATAACTCTATTAAAACAGCAGTCACTGCGGATGGTTTGGCTAGTTTTTACGACTACAGCCAGGTGGATCGGGCGCGCATGGGCAAAAATACCGCCCCGATGTTTTTAGTGACCTATTCCCAAACCGCCTTGTTGTTAGCGGAAGCTATTCAGCGTAACTGGGCTTCCGGGTCAGCGGCTGCTGCCTATGAAAGTGGGATTCGGGCCCATATGGAACAATGCGCCGCCTATGATGCCGGATCGACAATTGCTCCAGCAGATATTGACGCATATATCGCTAATAATCCCTATGATGCGTCTAAAGGATTGGAGTTAATAAATACGCAATATTGGGTTTCTTCTTTTATGAATGGCCCGGAAGCTTTTGCCAATTTCCGTCGGTCTGGATTCCCCGCATTGTCCCCTAATCCTTTCCCCGGGAAAGGCATCAAGGGTGATTTTATGCGCCGACTCACTTATCCCAATTCCGAAATATCGGTTAATTCCGTCAATGTTCAGGAAGCTATCGGTCGTCAGGGTGCTGATGATCTGGATACTCGCGTTTGGTGGGATAAATAAGAGTAGAACAAATGTTTTCTTAATATGCCGGGCTGCTAAAAGCCCGGCTTTTTTAATGCCATCATCAAATTAAGCCCTAAACGATCCTGAATAAACCCGGATTAAATGCTGTAATTTCGTGCGGCAAAAAAGCTGTTTTGAAACAGAATCCCTATCTATACATGTTGAGGATGGCCTGGAAATATGCCCAGTCTGAACGACTTCGCTTTATTAGCGTGTATACCCGGTTTATGCTCAGCAACTTGTCCCAAGCGTTATATCCGGTCATCTGGGGTATATTAGTGAACGATGTCCAGCGCAATGGAGCAGAAGTGTTAAAACATACCGTTTATTATGCGTTGGCCTTTTTAGCTATCCGGCTGACGGATTGGGTATTTCATGGTCCGGCCCGGCTTACCGAACGCGAACTTGCCTTTAACATGAGTCGCAATTTTTTGCAAGAGCTGTTTCATAAAACCCTCAAACTTCCAGTCAAATGGCACCAGGATCACCACTCCGGAGCCACCATCAACCGCGTGCGCAAAGCCTACGAGGCTCTGCGCGATTTTTTTCAGCAAGGCTTTGAATATCTGCACGCCATCTTTAAATTCTTAATTTCTTTTGGAGCCATGCTCTACTTCTCTCCCCTTTTTGGCGGTATTGCGGTGGCTCTGGGCGTCCTGGTGGTATTGATTATATTAAGATTTGATAAACCTTTTATTCGCACCCAGGACGAAGTCAATGAACGCGAACATGTCGTCTCATCAAACTTATTTGATAGTTTATCCAATGTAATTACCGTCATTACCTTGCGCTTGGAAAGTCGCCTGGAAAGCGGCCTGCTCCAAAAAGTGATGCACATTTTACCGCCATTTAAACGGAATGTGGCCATTAATGAATGGAAATGGTTTGTCACCGATATGTTGGTGGGTGTTATTTATGTGTTGGTTATGGTCGGGTATGTCTGGCAACATTGGGAACCAGGAACCACCTTTATGTTGGGTGGTTTGGTGATGCTCATGGGTTATGTAGAAAGGTTCACCAGCGTGTTTCACAATGTAGCCTATTTATATACGGATGTGGTCAAACACGCCACTAACGTGCGTACGGCACAGGGGATTTTAGATGCTTATGCTGAAAATCACCTGCTGGAAATTACGGCTGACTTACCACCCCAATGGCAAAAAATTTCTTTGAAAAATTTAAACTATAATCATTCAGCCTACAGAAATTCTAACGCCGCTAAAGAATATTTCGCCGGACTAAAAAACATACACCTCAATTTTAATAAAGGACAACGGATAGCCTTAATTGGCGAAAGCGGTAGTGGTAAAAGCACCTTATTATCGTTATTGCGCGGATTATTTTTACCGCATTCAGGTTATATTTTAGTGGATGATGAACCAGATAAACGTGACCTGGCTTTGATCACCAATCAGGTAACTTTTTTCCCACAGGAACCGGAAATATTTGAAAGCACTATTTTATACAATATTACTTTAGGTTTGTCGGTGGCGCCAGATGAATTACGCGACATTTGTCAGGATGTGCATTTTCTGGAAGTGGTGGAGCAATTGCCGCATGGTCTGGATAGTCATATTGTGGAAAAAGGTGTGAATTTATCCGGAGGGCAAAAACAACGCCTCGCCCTGGCACGTGGTGTCTTTGCCGCTCAGGATTCGGAGATTATTTTATTAGACGAACCTACCAGCAGCGTGGACCCGATGACCGAACTAAAAATTTATAAAAACTTGTTCCAGCGATTTGAAAAAAAAGTCATTATTTCTGCCCTGCACCGGTTGCATTTGTTACCCTTATTTGATTACATCTACGTGATGGAAAAGGGAGGAATAGTTGCGGAAGGCCAATTTCAGGAATTGATGGATAATTCGGCCGAATTTCAGGAACTGTACAAACACCAGGAAGAATTATTAAAATGACCTGGAAATAGTCCGTTTTTAGCCTAATTTAGCTGTCAGTAAATACATTATCGTCATGATCAGAATCAGCATAGTTTTTGCCTTCTTTTTGCTCTTAATTTCAGCCAAAGCCCAGTTTCAGCGAAATCCTATCGTTTCTCCGGAAATCAGCGCAGACCGTCAGGTAACATTTCGCATATTGGCACCGAAGGCGGATGAGGTGAGACTCACCGGAACTTGGATGGCTTTTGGACAAACTGAGCTCATGATGCGCGGCGATACTGGTCTGTGGACCATAACTTTAGGACCACTGGAGCCAGAATTATATGGGTACAGTTTTCTGGTCGATGGAGTAAATACTCTTGATCCGGTCAATAAAAACATTTGGCGCGACGGCAGTTTTCGGGTAGAAAGTATCTTGTTTGTTCGGGGCCAGGCTGCTGATCTTTATGGACCTAAAACCGGTCCTAAAGGTACCTTACAAAAGGTGTGGTATACCTCCCCAACCCTCCAGCTTACCCGGCGTATGTATGTATATACCCCTCCCGGCTATGCCGACTCACAGGAAAGTTATCCCGTACTTTATCTGCTTCATGGCGGAGGTGGTGATGAAGATGCCTGGACTACCCTCGGTGTTGCACCAACCATCATGGATAATCTGATCAACTCCGGCCAGGCTAAACCTATGCTAGTAGTGATGACTAACGGCAATCCTGATCAAGCTGCCGCCTTCACGGATAGTCCTGTTTTGGACAAACCTTCTCAGGGTGGGATGGGTATGGCCAATCTGAAATTTGAAGAAAGCCTGGTGAAAGATGTTATCCCTTACATCGAATCGCATTACCAGGTCAAAACAGGTCGGGCTTACCGGGCTTTGACCGGCCTCAGCATGGGTGGATTACAGACGATGAATACCACGTTCCAGCATCCGCAGCTGTTTGATTATATCGGGGTGATGAGTATGGGCTTTGCTGATCTCAGCCGTTTTGGCATAAAAGTAGATCATAGCCAGCGCGCTCAGCAAATTATCACTTTAAAAAATGCCTCCCCTAAACTATACTGGATCGCTTGCGGTAAAGATGATTTTTTATACGAAAGTGTGGTCACTTTGCGCAGTGAACTGGATAAAGTGCAATTTCCATATAAATATCGTGAGAGTACCGGAGGCCACACCTGGGCTAATTGGCGTATCTATTTGTCCGAATTTGCACCGATGTTGTTTAAGTAAATTCGATTTTATCAAGAGGATTTTTTGAGGTTAATATTTTGGATATGACGGTAGATAATTAATTCCTGTAAATAAA
>JAYRWN010000155.1:0-22174 GCA_041917975.1 Saprospiraceae bacterium
AACCATTGAGCCGGCTTTTTGACCATTAATCAATACTGTAACCTGACTGGAGAATTTGGTTTCATCCGTCATTGGGTAAGCATTCGGATTTTTACTTGGCTCCACCTGACCACCCAGCATATAGTTCACGTTTTGTAGGGTGGCCCCATCACGATCTTTGGCAAACAACTCTTTAGCACTAACCTCTGCCAAAAAATAAGCTTCTTTCATCCGGGCCAGATTGAGGGTTTTGGGAACAGGTATGCGGTACTCAAAGTAACCTTGCCCGGCCCCGTTTACTTTTTTACCATCCAGCACCGACCAGTGTTTTACCGACCAGTGTTGCGCAAAAACCGCAGCTGGTGCTTGGTCGAGAATAATCGTGTGATCCGGAGGAGTTCCCTTCTCCACTTCAAAGATCATAAAATTATGATGCAGAGGCTGTCCGGAAGCAGAAGTAAGGGTTAAGGACAAATAGGCTACCGCTTTTTCATCCGGCATAGTTACCGATAGCGGCTCCAAGGGTTTATGTTGCCAGGGCTGATAGGGCACCTGACGGGTCTGTTCCAGCCAGGTTTTTGTTTCTCCGGTATGGGTGATTCCGGATAATTTTATTTTTAAAGACAACAGCTGTCCCACATCTTGACGGTCGGTCATGAAGGAGGAGTATAGAGGTACTTCCTGTGTGCTGCCGGCGGGGACTGTGCGGGCGATTTCGTTTCCGGTAGAAAGGTAAAATGGTGAATGAAAATCATTTAGAGTCATTCCCGGGACAAGTTCACCTACCCCGGTTTCTTTTTCACTTCGATCGTAACGCCAATAACCGTTCCATTCATTAATGACGTCGTGGTGCTCAGTGTACAACCACCCAGCCACCTGAGGGTATTTTCTGAATGTATTGATCATGCGGTGATAATCCCAACTCCAGTCTACATCCCCGGAACTGCCTTCATAACCCCACACATTTCCACATTCTGAGTTAATATTAGGTTGCCGGCCTTGTTTAAACCCAGTTTCAAAGTGAAATTGACTACCGGGAAAATTATTTTTAACTACGTTGGCCAAATGCTCTTCCCACATCCAGCCCGGTAAATATTCATGCCAGGAATAAATATCCGTTTCGGTATGACCCCGGCCACAACAGATGGAATTATCCTCCACCAATCGCGTTCCATCCAGGGATTTAGCCAGGTAATACATAGAAGCTACCCAGTGCTGAGTGGCTGGCAAATATTTATGCTCAGTTTTACCTTCCTGGTTTTCTAATTTGGTGGTCAATCCCCATGTTTCATTAAAGACGACCCAGGAGAAGATGGAAGGATGGTTATAGTCGCGACTGATCATTGCACGCAGGGTGGTTTCTGACTCCCGCCGCATGTCTTCGTCCGGTTCACCCCAACTGTTGGGTAAGTCTGCCATGACCAAAAGACCCAATTTATCAGCCCAGTATAATTTTCGTGGAAGTTCCGGTTTGATGTGGGTGCGGATACCATTTAAGCCAATGCTTTTACTGCGCAGGATTTCCTCTTTCATGAATTGATCAGAAGGGAACGTATAATACCCTTCCGGGTGATAACATTGGTCCAAAGCCAATTGAAGGTAAACGGGTTTATTGTTTAAAGCGATGTAAGGGATCGTTGAGCCGGGTAAATCAACCACGCTGATTTTACGCATACCGAAATAGGTCTGCACCTGATCTTGTCCCCAATGGGCACCGACATCATAAAGGTGAGGATCCGCCAGGGACCATAAACGAGCATTAGGGACATCAACATCAAAGGAGTAGGTGGTCTTGCCCGCAGGGATATCCTGAGTGACGGTCTGAAGACCAGCAATATTCAAGGACAGACTGGATTTTGAAGGTGTACTAGCAGAAAAATAAGCGGTAACACGGACCGTGCCTGTCTCTATATCTGGTGTAAAATGTAGATGTTCCAAATAAGCGGCGGGTCTCGCTTCCAAATAAACCGTTTGCCATATGCCACGCGCGTTACCATATCCTTGCTTCCCATAAAGCGTGAAATCACGTCTTACATCATCGGCGCGAAGGGTAAGTTGATATTTTTTGCCTGAAATGGCTTGGGGAGTAAGTTCAAATTCAAAAGGCATGTACCCACCTTGGTGTGTTCCCAAAGGGCGGCCGTTGATCCAGGCAGATGTTTCCCAATCGGATGCTCCGATCACTAAAAAGACGCGCATACCTTGCCAGGCAATTGGAAGGTCTATGCTCCGGGAATACCAGGCGATGTTCGCCGAATCAGGCACTCCGGACAACGGAGAGCCCCAGGGGAACGGAACCATAATCTGCCGGTCATAAGCGGATAAAGGTGCAGCAGGCCAATTTTGCTGTAGCCCAAGATCTTTGGGGTCAAACCGGAAAGCCCATGGGCCGTTAAGATTCATCCACGTTGACCGTTGAAAATCGGGGCGTGGGTGTTCCTGCAAAGGAATAGTTTGGGCTGGCAGGGTAAACAAAATCAGCATAAAACACAAAGACCAAAATATCTGTCTCATCTTCATCCTTTTCATTATTTAAAACTGGCTTTGAAAATAAGTAAGAAAGTCCTACAGCCAAGAAAAAATAAATAAACAAGCAAGTAGACCGCAGTTTTCCCGGTCTTAAATAAATGTTAACATCAGCCGGATAACCACCTTTCGTCTCCAAACTTTACTAAATGGTCTATTTGAGCCTCACGGCACTTAAATATATATGCACCTTTGATCCCGAAAAACAACTAATCTTTTAGTTTATAAACCTTATTCTAATGAAATCAAATTTTTTGCGGTGGATGTTAATGATTCTGATGTTTTTGATAAGCACCACCCTTTTTATGGCTCAAAGACCAACTGGAACGCCTGCAACCGGAGCGCCTGCCGGAAACCCTGGTGCTAACATGCCCAAGGGGCGGATGTATGGCAAAATAGTGGATGATAAAGGACGGGGTATCGCCTATGCCACGATCCAGCTCATGGGCAAACAGTTTGACCAGGCCACCAAAAAAATGACCGAAGGCTTAATCACCGGCGCCATAACCGAAGAAAATGGTGATTTTAGTCTCGAAGAAATCCCCGCTATGGGAGAATTTACTCTTAAAGTAACTTTTATTGGCTATGCGGAAATAGATAAAAAAGTAAGTTTTGGCCTTGCTATGCCCGCACAGGGTCAGGCAGGACAACGACCGGATTTTGCCGCCATGGCCAGTAAACTGGATAAAGATCTCGGCAACATTACCCTGGAATTAGCTGCTACCACTTTAGAGACGGTAACTGTGATAGGAGAAGCTCCGCCGGTGGAATTATCCCTGGATAAAAAAATATACCGGGTGGACAAATTAGGCACAGCAGTGGGAGGAACAGCTGAAGATGCCTTAAAAGTTGTTCCCTCATTATCAGTGGACATAGAAGGTAATCTTACCCTGCGTAATGCTTCTCCCCAGGTCTTCATCGATGGTCGGCCAACGACCTTATCCCTGAGTCAAATACCTTCGGAATCCATTGAATCTGTCGAGGTTATCACCAACCCTTCGGCGAAGTATGACGCCTCCGGAGGGCAAGCCGGTATCGTAAATATCGTCTTGAAAAAAGACAAGCGCATCGGTTATAACGGCAATGTCAGAGTGGGTGGAGATTCGCAAGGCGGAATAAATTTAGGCGGCGATATTAACGCCCGCGAAGGGAAAATAAACCTTTTTTTAAGTGGAAACTTTAACCAACGCCGGGGACTATTTGAAGGTATTACCGATCGCCAAAATTTATTCGGTGAGCCACTGACTAATTTGTATCAAACATCGGAAAGTAAAATGCGCGGCAACTTTAAAATGGCTCGCGGCGGATTTGACTGGTTCATCGATAATCGCAATACCCTGACCATCACAGGCAACATAATGCAAGGCAAATTTAGTCCGACCGACTTGTTAACGACCACCACGGACTATTTAACCAGCAGTAATACGATTGATTACAGCCTGTTATCATTGCGTACTTCTGAGAATTCACGGATGTTCCAAAATGCGGGTACTTCACTGTTGTTTAAACACAACTTCCCCAAAGCCGGTCGTGAACTGACTGCCGATATAAATTTCAGTAAGATGAAAAACAGTGGGTTCGGCGACTATGTCACCAGCTATGTTGGTAATGAAGGAACCTCCATGGACCGTCAAGAGTCTTCTGGGGGAGCTACTTTCCTGACAGCCCAGACAGATTTCGTCAATCCCATAAATGATAAAATGAAATTTGAAGCGGGGGCCAGGGCGGCTTTACGCAACAATGTAAATAACTTAACTTCTTCACTATTTGACGCGGCATTCAATCAGTGGGTGATCGTACCTTCTTTCGCCAGTAAATATAACTTTGAGGACAATGTTTTTGCGGCCTATGGTACCTTTAGTCATGAAATGCCTAAATGGAGTTATCAGTTAGGGTTGAGGGCCGAAAGCAGCACCTATCAGGGGGAGCTGCCCGAGTCCAGTTCAGTATTTGAAAACAACTATCCGTTGAGTTTATTCCCCAGCATATTCCTCACCCGTAAGATCAATCAAGAGGACAATTTGCAACTATCCTATACCCGCAAGGTTAATCGGCCAAATTTTTTCCAGTTGATGCCGTTTACGGATTTTGCCGATTCCATCAACCTGAGACGTGGTAATCCGGACTTAAGACCTGAATTCACTAACTCTTTGGAGTTAACTTATCAGAATGCAATGCCTAAAGGGCACAACCTGTTGATATCAGCTTATTATAAATCGGCCAATGATCTCATTACGTCATACCAAATTCCGGAAAAAGATCCTTTTGGTCGGGATGTGATTGTAACGACATTCACCAATGCTAATCGCAGCCAGGCTTACGGTATGGAATTTACTTTAAAGAACCCGGTGACAAAATGGCTGGATTTTACCACCAATGTCAACCTGTATAACTCTAAAATAGACGCAAGTAATGTAGAAGAAAACTTAACCAATGAGCAGTTTACCTATTTTCTTAAAGAAAACATCACGGTAAAATTGCCGGCAGCGATGACCTTACAAGTTTCCTCCGAATACCGCAGCCGGGCAGGATTTACGCCTTCCAGCGGTGGCGGTGGACGATTTGGTGGGGGTGGACCGCAGGGTGGGGGTGGACCACATGGTGGGCCTTCCAGTTCTGCGCAAGGGTATTCCATACCGGTCTTTTTTACAGATGTGGCCTTACGTAAAAATTTCTTAAAAAATAAATTTTCGGTCACCGTGAGTGTTCAGGATATTTTTGCCACTCGCCGTATGGGCACCCATTCCGAGTCCATCCTTTTTATTCAGGATTCTGAGCGGTTTATGCAACCCCAGCAGGTTAGGTTAAACGTATTCTATCGTTTTGGAAAGATGGATACCACCTTGTTCAAACGCAAAAACACCAATACCAACTCTGACGGTATGGACATGATCCAATAAAATATGCCCAGCTTACGTAGTTTATGTAGTTGATTTTTAATACCTATCAAGGCGCTCACCTTAAAAATGAGCGCCGTTTTTAATTTACTAACTGAACAAATCTTATTTTCAAGCATGAAATATAGCTGGATCTTATTTTTAATATTTACCCTGCCAGGCTGGGGGCAGGAGTTATATGAGCAGAGGGCGTTTAATGCCACTAATGGACATACTTTAAATTATCGCATTTTATTACCAGAAGATTATAATCAGGATAAGAAGTACCCATTAGTGTTATTCCTGCATGGTGCTGGTGAAAGGGGAAATGACAATGAAAAACAATTGATCCACGGATCCAGCATGTTTTTAGATCCAGTATTTAGAAATCAGCATAAAGCGATGGTGATTTTTCCACAATGTCCGGAAAACTCCTATTGGGCGTCCATGTCAATAGACCGTACCGCTTATCCTATAAAAACAGACTTCATTTATCCCGCCCAAATGACTCCACCCTTAGAGTCAGCCTTGGATCTGGTACAACACCTGGTCCGGGATAAACATGTGGACCCCAAGAGACTATATATCATGGGTTTATCCATGGGTGCTATGGGAACGCTGGAGGCTCTATATCGCCGGCCAAAACTATTTGCAGCAGCTATTCCTATCTGTGGCGGTGGAAATGTGGATTTAGCTAAAAAATACGCAAGAAAGTTGCCACTTTGGTTGTTCCATGGTGATGCGGATGCGGTGGTGCCGGTGGATTTCTCCAGGGCATTATATCAGCGATTGACTAGCTTAAAGGCAACAGTTAGGTACACCGAGTATCCGGGAGTTAACCACAACAGTTGGGATAAGGCATTTGCCGAGCCCGAACTGCTTTCCTGGCTATTTAATCAACAAAAATAATCTTGACTGACAGCCGGGCTTTCCGACCCCCAACCCATAAAATAGGGTTCTGGCACGCGACCGCTTTGGTGGCGGGCAATATGATTGGATCGGGTATATTTTTATTGCCGGCCTCACTAGCTATTTATGGGCAATTCAGCCTGATCGGCTGGTTAATATCATCGGTTGGGGCTATACTTCTAGCCATTACCTTTGCCCGGCTTAGTCTATGGAAACCATTAGCCGGAGGACCATATGCCTATACCAGGGAGGCTTTTGGACCATTTGCCGGCTTTATGGTAGCTTGGGGCTATTGGATCTCGATTTGCGTAGGCAATGTGGCCATTGCTTCAGCAGCTGTTTCGAATTTATCCGTATTCATTACGCCGCTGAACTCACACAACGGCCTGGCCTTAACTGCTTGTTTGATCATCATTTGGAGCATTACTTTTTTGAATATCCGGGGAGTAAAAGAAGCGGCTAATTTTCAATTGATGACTCTGGTGCTCCGCCTGGTCCCCATTCTTTTGATTGGCACGGTAGGCTATTTATATTTTGATAGGACCAATCTGGAGGTGAGCCTGGCTCCTAACCAAAACATATGGCAAGTAGCCTTACAAACGGCGGCCTTAACCCTTTGGTCGTTTTTAGGCCTGGAGTCTGCGACAATCCCAGCCAACCACCTGGATAACCCAACTAAAAACATCCCACGTGCCACACTTACCGGTACACTTTTGTCAGCGATAATATTTATCAGTACCTGTACTGCCGTGATGGGTATGATACCTAAAGAAGTTATGGTGTCCACGCATTCGCCATTCGCAGACGCGGCCCGCCAAGTGTGGGGATCCACAGGATATTATCTCATAGCCTTTGCAGCAACGGTTTCCTGCATTGGGGCTCTGAACGGGTGGGTGTTGTTACAAGGCCAGGTGCCTCAGGCCATTGCCCAAAATCGTTTATTTCCCGCCATTTTTGCCAGAATCAATGCCGCAGGGTCACCCGCTCATGGCTTGATTATATCTAGCCTTTTAGTAACCCTTCTGGCTATCATTAGTTACTCCCAAAGCCTTCAGCGTCTTTTTGATCAAATGATCCTGTTAGCCACCCTGGCTGTTCTGATCCCCTACTTGTTCAGCGCCATGGCCGAGATATTTATCCGTTACAAACACGGGAAATCCATTAGCATAAAGTTGTGGCTGCTGACTATTGGATCTTTGGTTTTTTCTCTTGCAGCCATTGTAGGTACGGGGTGGTCCTCTATCGCCTACGGATCGTTTTTATACCTGCTGGGGATACCATTTTATCTTTGGACGTTGAAAAATAAAAAACCATGAAAGCTCTGGTCAGATCGGTCAGCCCGGCTATGAATGCCTGCGAATTGACCCATTTACAGCGTGAACCTATTGATATAGCACTAGCCGCTCACCAACACACGATTTATGTGGAGCAGTTGGTACAGTGCGGATGTGAGATCCTGGAGGTCCGGCCAGAACCTTTACTTCCGGATAGCGTATTTGTAGAAGATACGGCTGTGGTCTTGCCAGAACTGGCTATTATCACCCATCCAGGCGCTAAAAGCCGACAGGCAGAATGCGTCTCTGTAGCTGAATCGCTAGCTCCATTTCGGAACTTATATTATTTAACCGAGCCGTACCATTTGGATGGTGGAGATGTATTGATCGTAAATAAGCAGATCTATATCGGATTGACGAGGCGAACGAACGCTGACGCTATTTATTGGATGGCAAATTTATTAGAACCATATGGATATCAGGTGACGGCAATACCGCTTACAGCTTGTTTACATTTGAAGTCTGCCGTTACCCAGGTGTGTACTGAGCGATTGTTATATAATCCAGCTTGGATTGACGCTGATTGGTTTAAGGAATATTCGCTTATCCCAGTCCATCCCCTGGAACCAGCTGGGGCTAATGCATTGTGTGTAGGTAAACAGGTTATTTATTCCTCAGCATACCCTCGAACCGCCGAGCGTTTGTTGCAAGAAGGTATTCAACTACATATTGTAGATAATTCGGAAGTTTTGAAAGCCGAAGGCGCAGTTACCTGTTGCAGCATAATTTTTTGAAAAAAATAAAAGACCTCTGTATTTACCAGAGGTCTTGCGGAGATAAATAGAATTATAAGTTATTCATCGTTTCCAGCTTCAGCCTGGTATTCGGTGATAAGCTTTTGTTGTACGTCACCCGGAACCGGACTGTATTCGGCAAAATCCATGGTAAATTTAGCCCGCCCTTGCGATAAGGACCGAAGCGTAGAAGAATATTGATACAATTCGGCCAAAGGAACTCTGGCCATAATTTTTTGATAATGACCATCGGAATCCATACCAATGATAATGGCTCTGCGGGTCTGGAGGTCACCCATTATTTCACCCATATTCTCGTCATGACATAGAATATTTAGATTATAAATCGGTTCCATGATCTGGGGTGCGGCATGCTGAAAGGCGGTTTTGAATACCATCGTGCCAGCTAGCTGAAAAGCCATATCGTTAGAATCCACCGGGTGCATTTTGCCATCAAACACACTGACCCGGATGTCCCGGCAGTGTGACCCGGTCAGTGGCCCCTCCACCATCTTATTCATTATGCCCTTTTTAATAGCACTGGAAAACTTGGAGTCAATGGCCCCCCCTACAATGCACCACAAAAACACCATTTTTCCACCCCAGGGTAACACAGTTTCTTCGGTGTTCCGTACCGTCAGACCATCCGGGTTAGGCATACCTTCATGAAAGGGCTCAATACGCATATGCACCTCTGCAAACTGCCCGGCTCCACCGGTTTGTTTTTTATGACGGTACATGTCGTTAGCCATTTTGGTGATTGTTTCCCGGTAGGGTATGCGCGGTTTCATGAATTCCAGGGTAAGTCCGTGTTCATTTTCTACCCGCGTCTTTATCGTATCTAGATGCAGCTGGCCCTGTCCATGCAATATGAGTTGTTTTAATTCAGGAGAATGTTCAACGATTAACGAGGGGTCTTCTTCCTGAAGTTGGTGAAGTGCTTTAGACAGTTTTTCAGTGTCGGCTTTATTGGGTGGTTTTACTGCTGTTCTGATTAATGAACTGGGGAATTCGATCGGTTTTATTGCCCTATTGGTTCCTTTGGCATTCAGGGTATGGTTGGTATGACTGTTTTTAAGTTTGACGGTAACACCAAGGTCACCAGCCTTTAAAGCATCTACTGTAGCTCTGTTTTTACCATTGCTGATAAATAATTGATTAAACCGTTCAACGGTGCCATTGGCTTCATTGATTAGTTCATCACCATTTTTTAAAGTACCGGAAAACACTTTGAAATATGAGACATTACCTATGCGGGGTTCAATGGAGGTTTTATAAATAAATATTGTGGTTTCTGCTTTATCATTACACGTTAAGGTAGAGCCACTGGTTAGTTCTACCGCCGGACGCTCCGCCGGATTAGGACATATGTCGTTGATAAAACCCATAATTCGTCCACTGCCCATATCTTTTAGGGCTGAAGCACAGAACAAGGGACAAAAATCTCCCCCGGTAATCGCCTTTTTTAGTCCGACAGCTAGTTCTTCTTCGGACAACGTGCCATCTTCGAAAAAATGCTCCATCAATGTTTCGTCATTTTCAGCAGCTATTTCTATCAGTTTGTTGTGTAACTCCAGAGCTTTGGCTTTTTCGGATGCTGGAATATCTTCTTTTTGAGGTTTACCCCCTTCAGAAGGAAATTTATAAACGCACATACGCAATACGTCAACGATTGCATTGAACCCGGCGCCTTGATTTAAAGGATATTGTATTGGAAATACTTTTGAGCCAAAACGATTTTGGGCTTGCTCCAGAGTTGTATCATAATCGGCCTTGTCATGATCCAATTGGTTAATAACAAAGATGGTTGGTGTCTTAAATCTTTCGATGTATTCCCACAAAATTTCGGTGCCTACCTCCACGCCATGTGCACCATTTAACACCATTACAGCCGTACTGGCGACCTTCATTGAGCAAATCACTTCACCAACAAAGTCATCCAATCCAGGTGTATCGATGATGTTTATCTTTGAATCCTTCCATTGCAAGTGCATCAAGGTGCTGAACAAGGAATTTCCTTTGGTATGCTCAATGTCTGTAAAATCAGATACAGAAGTATGGCCATCTACTGTTCCGCGACGGCTAATTTCATGCCCTTCGAATAACATGGTTTCGGCCAAGGTAGACTTCCCACTCCCCGAATGTCCCAGCAAGACCACATTTCTGACATTTTTGGTATCGACACTCATATGTAAATCAATTTATTACAGTTAATTAAAAATAATCAGTCGTACAAACTGACCCTAAAAAGGGGTTTTAAGGTAGACATTTGCCTGTAATTATCAAAAGAGATTAGGGATAATCTTTATCAGCGGATAACGGTTACATCTCCGCTGAAAATTTTATTTATTCCCGCTGAAATTTCTATTTCTGCTTGATAAACGTATACGCCAGGGGATACCGGCTTTCCATCATTAAAAGTACCATCCCATCCCACCTCTTGCAGAGCCAGACGGCGTTGAACATAAATAAGATTACCCCACCGGTCAAAAACCCTAAAGGATTCGACGAATAAGGCTTCATCCGCTGAGGGGCGATAAACATCATTATAACCGTCTTGATTTGGGCTAAAAACATTAGGAAAAAAAATCAATCCACAGTCATCAATAGTGGTCGAAATCTGCACCAATCGATTCGTACAGCTATTTTCCAAGTGTATAGCAAACAATCCGGCCGTATTAAATGTTCTTTGCGCTCCGGTTACTCCATCATCCCATAAAAAGTGCTGAACGGAGACATCATATACATCAATGGTCAGAGCATCCCCGGCACATAAGACCGTGTCCATTCTCAAATCTGGTTCCAGCACCGGTCCGGGCAATACATCAATCGAGGTGGCAATTTCACAAAAAGTGTCCCGCCGACTAAGGTTAAGTTGGTACGTTCCCGGCTCGGTGACCAGAATTTGTGCTGAGGTATCGCCAGTGGACCAACGATAACGGGCGTCGGCAAATGAATAACCTAAAAGAATGATGGAATCTGGACAGATCATTACGGTATCCAGCCAAGGCAAGTTGGGGGGACTATCCAACACATCAATGTGCACGGTATCTATCTCAAAAGTATCGCAAGGTCCATCGAAGACCAATCGGTAGGTTATATCACTCTGTGGTTGCACCATTTGGTCCAAAGCATCCGGTTGACCAAACCCGGTCGACGGAGTCCATCGAAAAGGACCATCTAAATCGGCACTCAGGGATATACTCATACCCGGGCAGATTACATAATCAGGGCATTCAAAAAAGTAGTGTAATTGAGACAAATTGCGTGAATGTTCACCGCTCCACCGGTCGCGGCGGTAAACCCCCAGAAGACTTCCGGCTGTCCAAAAATAGTCCGCACAAAGTCTTGAGTATGATCGATGATTAAGCGACAGTCAAAATAAACTTTCAGATTATAGGTGGCAGCATCCCAGGTGACTTGTAAATGGTGGTATCGGCAGTCTTCAGCATTGGCAGAGTCGGACAGCAGGACAAAAGGACCGGCCAAACTTTGGCTATGGTCTAAATTGCCGTTAGCGATCAAGGCCATGTGGTCAAACTCCGGGTCATTCAAATTAAAATTTTGATATGTATCCATTTCCAGGCCTATGGAAGGAGTAACGCCTTGAAAGCCAATACCTTCGCCAGCTTGACCAATGGAAGTACTCACCGGCTGAAAGCCAAACACCAAACCGTCAGCGCCTTCACCATCCAAACACCCCAGGAATACTTCGGCAACCACTTGAAAGGATTGGTGGAGGTTTATTCGTTCTGTATGCCAGATAGATCCCGATTCAAAATTATTCGTACCGGTGAGCTGATAACAACCGGTGGTATCCACCCGGCGGGCGGAACCATTAAAGACAAATTGACCATGTAAAATGCCAATCCACAGCACCTGTATCAAGACAAATAAATACCTGAACAATATTCTATGCTCTGATTAAAATAAATATACTTACTTTTTTATGGGATTATTGTGGAGCGGTAAAAGAAATTAAATTGGTTCAGGAATATCAGCGGCGGTGCACAGGATTAAGGGTGGTTCAGTAATGAGTTTATAAAAATCAAATGTACTTTCGCCTTTATGTTGTCCCGTCGGATTGCCATCCCGTTTGCTTTGTGGTTAGGTATAATATTATATCTGGTCTTTGTGGAAGAGCGATCAGGTATTATGGTGTGGATGATTCCTCCCGCCCTTATCCTGATGCTTATCTACACGTTTAGCCCTCAAATAGACTGGTGGTGGTTGGAAAAATACCCACCCCGGGCTGACCAAGTCCTCAAACATTTGTTGCAGAGGATAAATCCCTGGTATAAATCTTTGACCCCTGCTGATCAAGAACGGTTCGAAACCCGGGTATTGATGTATGTGGAAGGTAGGGATTTTAGCCCCATTCAAGGTCAGGAATTAAAAGAAGATGAGAAATGTCTGATTGCTGCAGGTGCCGTACACATGACATTTTACCAGGATGATTTTTTGATGGACCCTTTTGAAAAAATTGTCTTTTATCAACATCCATTTCCATCCCCTAATCACCCCTATTTGCACATCTGTGAATCAGACATGGAAGATGGTGTACTGATTTTTTCTTTAGAACAAGTGTGGCAAGGATGGTTAAATCCTTACAAAGCTTTTAATCCTGTTTATTATGAATTGGCCAAGGTATTGCGTTTTAAACATCAGTGGAAAGAACCACAATGGCCGCAAGATATCTGGGAGCAATTAACGGGCTTGTGTTCATTTAAGAAAGAATGGGTGAGCCAATATCTCGGTTTTAAGGAACCGGATGTGTTCGGGGTGGCCTCCAGTATCTTTTTTACTTTCCCCCAAAAGATGCGTGATAAAACCCCAGCTCTTTACGCTTATTTCTGCCGGTTATACCAGTTTCCGGCGTTGACGTAAAGACCAGGTTATTTTCAACTCAGCAACAACAGCGCCTTCCTTATTGATCCCGGTAGAGATTGCATCAAAGGTTATACCTTCAGAGGTTTGCTTGGCAGCCAGGACGTATTCTGCTATTCGCTGGCCTTCTGTACAGGTAAACGTAATGATTCCGGTAGCTTTTTTCACAAAGCGGGCCTCTATACTGACTAACAACATGGACATATCTAGTTCCCTGGTTTTTTGTTGTACCAACAGCCCGGTAGAAAGCTCCCCCGCACCACATAAGGCGGCAAAATAAGCCGAACGAAACGGATTTTGATTAAACCAGGAGTAGCGCATGCTGATAGCACACCGATCTTCAGTTAAAATTTTTACCTTCACTCCCCACCACCATAGGGTTGGAAGTTTCCAGTATAACCACCATTGGATGGCTTGCAAACCTCGTTGTGAACTGTCAAACATGATATAAAATTTGATAAATTTAAAACAGGCTTTATGAAAAAGTGGGTTTTTTTAAGTGGATCCATCGCATTATGGCTCTCTTGTGCCACGACCAAAATAGATTTATTTAACGGAAAAGACCTGAGCGGCTGGCAGGTATACGGGACCGAAAAGTGGTATGTAGATCAGGGGGAGCTCATCTGTGAAAGCGGACCGGACAAACAATACGGTTACCTGGCCACCAAAGAACGATTTAAAAATTTTGATATATCCGCCGACTTTAAACTCGAAGCTAACGGCAACAGCGGCCTGTTTTTCCGCTCATCAATCGAAGGAACCAAGATCACTGGCTGGCAAGCGGAAGTTGCACCGGAAGGGACAGGAGGCGTCTATGAGTCCTATGGACGAGGCTGGCTTAAACAAATATCAAAAGAACAGGAAGCACACCTGAATACCCAAGGATGGAATACCCTTCGGGTCCGTGCTGAAGGGCCCCAAGTTACCATCTGGCTCAATGGGCATGAAATGATCCAACTTAATGATACTAAAGTTGGTGACGCACAAGGTCAAATAGCCCTGCAAATCCACGACGGTGGTGGAATCAAGGTCCGTTGGAAAAACATCGTGTTGAAAAAACTGCCCTAAATAACCCAATGGCCTTTGGTCAGTTAAAAAATAGCAGTACATCGGTTTTTAGCGACATTTTATCTATTAGCGGTATCTTCTACACCCCTTTGTACGCTTTATTAGCAGAATTAAAATGAATATATGCGCTGGTTTTGGACGTGCACATACTTTTTTTTATTGGGGACTACTCCTCTTTTTAGCCAAGGAGGAATCCGAGGTTATATCAAAGATATCCACGGCCAGCCTTTAGCATTTGCTACGGTGTATGTAGAAAATCGTAAATCAGGCACGGCCACTAACGAAGAAGGATATTATTTCCTGGTCCTTTCTCCGGGTACCTATCAAGTCAGGTACCAATATTTAGGATACACCACGCAGACTAAAGAAATCCGGGTAAATCAAGATCAGGTAACGCTCAATGTGGTCCTAAATGAAGAACCGATCGTATTACAGACTATTCAAGTATCGGAGAATCGCGAGGATCCTGCGTATACTATTATGCGTCGTGCCATCGGTAAAGCATCATACCATGCCCAGCAATTGGATGAATATTGGGTTACCAGCTATATCAAGGGATCAGGGCGACTTAAAAAAGTTCCGGGGTTATTCAAAAAACAGCTGGAAAAGGCCATGAAAGAAGAAGGGATGGATACCACCACGGCCTTTGTGACCGAGTCAGTGAATGAAATCCACTATAAAAGGCCGGACGAATGGGAAGAACGTGTCCTATCAGTGCGCACCGTCGGAGAAGATAATAACACCAGCCCCAATAGTTTTATTAACTCCAGCTTTTACCTGCCTAAAGTCAATGGCGCTATTTCGCCCTTATCCCCGCAGGCTTTTACCCACTACCGGTTTGAATATCTGGGGTTCTTTAATGATCATGGCCAGACGATCAATAAAATCAGGGTGGTTCCACGCAGTCCGGGCGATCAGGTCTTTGATGGCATAATTTATATTGTGGACCAGCTGTGGAATATCCATAGCCTCGACTTATTTACCTATTTCTGGGGCATAAAGTTTAACATTAATCAGGTTTATACTCCGGTGGAGGACCTGGTGTGGATGCCCTTAAACCAGATTTTTGACGTAAACGGGGCCTTGCTGGGGTTTGGTTTTGAGTACCGATATTTTGCCAACATGAAAAATTACCGGCTTAAAATTAATCCCGACCTCCCTGAACCGGATCTCATAGTTATAGATGAAAAAATAGACAAGGATAAAGCCAAACAAGCCGATGCGGTAGTAAAACAAAACAAGTTAAAAGCCCCGACCGAATGGTTAGGCGATGGACAAGAGATTTCGCGCAAACAATTGCGCAAAATGGTTAAAGAGTATGAAAAAGTTGAGCTGGAAGCATCACGAATGGATACCTTGGATGAAGTGACCAGCATCCGCAATACCGTGATTGATTCTAATGCTTACAAGCAAGATTCTGCGTATTGGGATACAGTCAGGCCTGTGCCGCTGACCATATACGAGCTCAAGGGGTATCAACGTATGGACAGCATATCCAGAGCCGAAGCGGAAGTCAAGTCGACTAAAGATCCGGACACGTTGTCTATAAACCTGGGCTCTAATACATCTGTCGAGCACAAAAAAAGTTCTGGCAAAGGGTTTTCCTGGAGTGACCTGGCTGAAGGCGGCCGATACCGGGCCGGCAAATCATGGATTTATGGGTTTAATTCTCCATTGTCCAACCTACATTTTAATACCGTAGAGGGGCTCCATGCTTCGCTGCCGTTCTATTTGCGTCGGGTTAAAAAATCGTTTAGTTTTAATCCTGCTGTACAATATGCTTTTGCCAGACAACGACTCAATGCCTGGGGTGAATTAAGCTGGCAGCGCAAAAAAGCCGGGACATGGACATTAGAAGGTGGTCGGCGCACCCGGCAATATTTTGAATCCGGGTCTATTCATCCGGTGATTAATGACCTGTTTACCCTGCTCACCGAACGAAACCACCTGAAGTTATTTGAGAAAACATATCTGCGGGCCGGCTGGGAGAAAAAATTTAATGACCGCTGGTCTATGTCTGTACATCTGGAGAAGGCACAACATCAAGGCCTTGAAAATTATAGCGATTATAATTTGGTTGACCGCAGGAATTTGGTTTATTCATCCAATTTCCCCGCCAATGAAGAAATAGAACAGACCCGGTTTACAGATTACCAGCTGACTTTTCTTGATTGGCACGTGGAAACGAAACCTTGGCTTAAATACCAAATTCGCAACCATAAAAAAGAGATCAGGGATCATTCCTCACCCACCATTGGGCTTCATCTGCGCCTGGCTATTCCAGTGCTAAAGAATGACGATACACGTTTTCAGCATGTTGACGCATTCATTAAACACACGTGGAATGTAGGAGCAGGAGGTTTGTTTTCAGCTCAGCTGAATGCCGGGTTCTTTGCTAATAAACAAAATGTTTTTTTACCCATGTTTAAACATTTTCCGGGCAATCAAACCTTTTTAACCAATATGGACCCGGTGAGCTCTTACCGTATTTTGGATTATTATCGGTTTAGCACATCTCGCCACTATTTATCCTGGTTCACCAACTATCAGTTCAGGAAATTATTGATTACCCGTTTTCCTATGGTTCGCCTTACCGGTATGCGCGAAAATTTATTTTTTAATGGACTGGAAACTCCGGACAGCAAACACTACCTGGAAGTGGGTTATGGATTGAACTATATTTTCAGGTTATTCCGGGTGGAAGTAACCACAGCTTTTCTTGATGGGCGCCATTATGATTGGGGAATTCGTATAGGTATAGCCTCTAGCCTGGATAACTTGTTTAATTTTTAGGCGGAATCATACATAAATCTTCAAGAACACTTATCTTCACTAGGAAGGCAAGTATTATGCAAAAGATCATCATTCTAAGTTTAGCATGGCTATGTTTTTGGCACTGCCAGTCGCCGCGGGTAGCTGACATTACCATCAGATATTCTTCTGATCTGTCCCTTGATTCCTTAGACGGCCGATTGTTATTGATTTTTTCCACCGATAGCACGGCCGAGCCACGCTTTCAGGTGACGGATGGGGTTAGATCACAGCAGGTATTTGGGATGAACGTGCAAAATTGGGGTAAGAACCAAAAAATCACTTTCGATCAGGACGCTTTTGGTTATCCAATCCAGCAACTAAAGGCTATACCGGCTGGCGAATATTATGTACAAGCCCTATTGCATATTTATGAAACATTCCGGCGTAATGACGGCAAAACCGTAAAATTACCCATGGACCGGGGTGAGGGACAGGTGTGGAATCAGGCTCCGGGTAACCTTTATTCACGACCGGTGAAAATGTATATTGACCCGATACACCCACATCTGGATATGGTCCTGGATCAGATCATCCCCCCGATTACTCCTCCTGAAGACACCAAATACATTAAACATGTTCGCATCCAAAGTGATTTGCTCACCAAGTTTTGGGGCCGGCCGATGCATTTGGGGGCTCATGTCTTATTGCCTGAAGGATGGGACACCCATCCTGAAGCCAGATATCCGGTGGCCATATATCATGGTCACTTTCCTGCCGACTTAAGCGGGTTTAGAACCACCCCTCCTGACCCGGATTTGAAGCCTGATTATAGTGAACGGTTTAAAATTTCCGGCTACAATCGTATAGTCCAACAGGAAGCTTATGATTTTTATAAAATCTGGACCGGACCCAACTTTCCCCGTGTCCTGGCCATCGAAATTCAACATGCGAACCCGTATTATGACGATTCCTATGCGGTCAACTCTGCTAACCTGGGACCCTATGGTGATGCCATCACCTATGAATTAATTCCCTACATCGAAAAACAGTTTAGAGGGATCGGTGCAGGATGGGCCAGGTTTGTTTATGGCGGGTCCACAGGGGGCTGGGAAGCTCTGGCTGTGCAGGTTAAATATCCGGATGAATACAACGGGTGTTATGCCGCCTGCCCTGACCCGATAGATTTCCGGGCTTTTACCCAGGTAAATATTTATGAACATACCAATGCATATTATGAAGAGGGGCCGTTTCGCAAAACTTTACGTCCCGGTCACCGTAACTACCTGGGCGAAATAGACGCGACGTTGCAAGACATGAATTATCGCGAGCTGGCCTTAGCTGATCATTCCCGTTCGGGTCAACAATGGGATATCTGGGAAGCGGTGTTTTCGCCCTGTGGCGAGAACGGTTATCCTCAACCCATCTGGGATAAACGTACCGGTATAATTGATAAAACGGTAGCTCAATATTGGAAAGAAAATTTCGATCTCACCTACATCATGCAACGGGATTGGCCGAAAAATGGCTCTAAATGGAAAAGCAAAATCCATATTTATTGTGGCGATATGGATAATTATTACCTGAATAATGCGGTTTATCTCACCGAAGCCATGTTGGAGAATACTAAGGACCCGCATTATGGCGGAGAAGTAGATTATGGTGACCGCGCCGAACACTGCTGGAATGGAGACCATGATCAGCCGAATTATATCAGTCGCCTGCGTTACCATCGCATGTTTATCCCTAAATGGGCTGAGCAAATAAAAACACGTGCGCCCAAAGGTGTGGACCTGAAGTCTTGGAGGTATTAAAGCTCTTTATTTATCTGATTCATGCGAGCTTTGATTATATCCGGGGGAGGGAGTAAATCGGCATTTGCCGGAGGAGTCGCTGAATATTTATTGGAGGTAAAGCGAGAGGATTATGACATTTATGTGGGCACATCCGGCGGAAGTTTGATCATTCCTTTTCTTGCCTTGGGTGAAGTCAACCGTTTAAAAAAAATCTTAACTAACCTGGAGCAAAAAGATGTCTTTAACGTCAACCCTTTTATTATTAAAGAGAAAGAGGGCAAATTACAGGTAGCTATTAACCACATCAACACGCTATGGATGTTCTTACGACGGCGTAAGACATTTGGAGAAAGTGGACATCTTCTGGAGTTGATTAAAAAAAATTTCTCATTGGCCAACTTTGAAACGTTAAAAACCAGCCATAAGCGTCTCGTTGTGACGGTGTCTAACCTCACCCGGAACTTAGTGGAATACAAATATCTGGCCGACTGTACCTATGAACAGTATTGTCATTGGATCTGGGCGTCGGCCAATCTGGTTCCTTTTATGAGCCTGTATGTACATGAAGGACAAGAATATGCTGATGGTGGATTCGGCAGCTTAGTCCCCATCCATGAAGCCATCATCTTAGGCGCCAAACAATTGGATGTCATCGTTTTGAATCCGCGCGTGCAGGATATCGAAAAACCGCCGTCACAAAATGCTTTTAACGTCATGCTTAGTTCTATCGATTTTATGCTGGACCAGATCGGGAATAACGACCAGGTCATCGGTATGCTTGAAAGCCGTTATACCGGCCTAAAAATCCGTTTTTTTCATACCCCTTATAACCTCACCAATAACTCATTTGTATTCCGCCCGGAACAAATGCGCCGCTGGTGGCAAGAGGGCTACGAATACGCCCGGTTAAAGATGCATTAAAAATGCTGCCACCCTTGCGCTTGCAAAGGATGGATATGGCCGGCGCCGGTATGCAGGGTTATGCCATCCTTCGCATCCACTATTTCCCCAATAATATAAAGATCGGGCAACAAACGGGTCTTTTCCAGATCAGTAGGGTCTATGGTAAAAAGCAATTCGTAATCCTCTCCGCCATTTAAGGCACAGGTGATCGGATCAAGTTGAAATTTCAGAGCCATCAGTTCGGTTTGTGTATGAATAGGCACTTTGTCCTCTTCAAGGTAAGCGCCGACTCCGGATTGTTTACATAGGTGGAAAACCTCAGAAGCCAGGCCATCAGAAATATCGATCATAGAGGTTGGTTGCAACTCCGCTTGCCTAAACAGGTCAATAATGTCCCCGCGCGCTTCCGGCTTTAATTGACGCCCTACCAGATAGTCTTGACCTTCTAAATCCGGTTGGACCCCGGGGGTAGAGGTGATGATCTGTTTCTCCCGCTCCAAGAGTTGTAACCCCAAATAAGCAGCACCCAGATCACCGGTTACACAAATTAAATCGCCGATTTTAGCGCCGGAACGGTAAACCAATTTATTTTTCTCACCTTGCCCGATAGCGGTGACACTGATGATCATACCTTTGGTAGAACTGGTGGTGTCGCCGCCTACCAAATCCACCTTATAATGATTACATGCCAGCGCAATGCCGGCATAAAGCTCCTCCAGATCTTCTACACTATAAAGATTAGAGATGGCAATAGATACCAGGATTTGTCGCGGGTAAGCATTCATGGCGTAGATATCCGAGAGGTTGACCACCACACTTTTATAACCTAAGTGTTTTAAAGGCGTGTAAATACGGTCAAAATGAATACCCTCCACTAATAGGTCGGTGGATATCACCGTAAGCCAAGAACCGTTATCAATAACTGCCGCATCATCTCCCACCCCCTTTAGACTGGATTTTTGTACCAGTGCAAAAGACTTGGTCAGGTGATCAATGAGCCCAAATTCTCCCAGTTTGTTGACATTCGTATGCTTATCGCTCATAATCCCAAAGATGTAAATTCTGATTGAAAAAGCCTCCATAATCCCACATCCAAGGAAGGCGCAGCCTTATAAATTTCCTGATGATTACTGACAGGATGAGGAAATTCGATTTTGGCCGCATGTAAATGGATAAAATGGGACCGATTGGCACGGGGTGCTCCATACTTAGTGTCTCCCTGAATCGGAAAACCGGAATAACCCAGTTGCGCTCTGATTTGATGGTGCCGGCCGGTGACTAAATTTATTTTCCATAAGTGATAACGTTCAGAACTGGCTATAATCTGATACTGCAAATGGGATTTTTGGTAGCCCGGTAAAGGTGAGGTAGAGACTTTGGAGATGTTTTTCTGGGAGTTGGTCTCTAGCCAATGGATGAATTCACCTTCATTTTCTTGCGGTCGTTGTCCGGTTAGGGCTAAATAGGTCTTCTGGACTTTATAATCAGACAACAACTGTTGAAAATAGGCAAAATAAGTTTTGCTTTTAATCAACAAAACCAATCCACTGACCGGCCGGTCCAGACGGGTCAGAAGGTGCAAGGCATGGTGGGTGTATGCTTGTAAGGCGGTGAGAAAATCGGGCACCTCGCTTTGGTCAGGTTGAATGGGAAGTCCGGGAGGTTTATGGGCTATCAGCCAGTGGTGATTCTGAAAACAAACGAAGTCGGAAGGTTTAAGAGGATTTTTTTCCATGATCCACTTCTTCATAATCTATCAGATCTCCCTCTTGCTTGAGAAACTCGTTGTAGCGGGTGTCCACCGGTTTTTGCGCCGCCGATCTTTTAGGTCCCCAAAACAGACGGTACAACATATAACCCGCGGAGATGAGGAATAACAGTTTGAACATCTCTATTTTTCCCGCAAAATTACTTTAAAAAAAAACGGACAGCTGACAATTTTTTTTGCCACTAAAAGTTATCAGTGAGCACGATCTATTTTTTTCTCAACCACTTTGTTACTTTTATCCTCCTACAACCTAAACATTATATATTTTTGCCATTAATAATTAATTCATTTATAGACCAAGATAATTTCCTTCCGCTCTATGCTGTCATATAAAAACACTTCCAGATTGGCTGGTTGGCTCGTATTTGCCATTAGTATGTTCGTCTATTTTCTATCTGCAGAAAGATCGGGTAGTCTGTGGGATTGTGGTGAATTTATACTAGGAGCTTATAAACTGCAGGTTGTGCACCCTCCCGGAGCTCCATTGTTTTTAATCGTCGGCCGAATGTTTGCATGGGTTGGAGACTTGTTTTCCGATAACCCAGAGCACATAGCATTTGCGGTCAATCTCATGTCCGGGATGTGTAGTGCATTTGCAGCTACATTCATCTGTTGGGCAACGATTGCCCTGGGTAAACTAACC
>JAYRWN010000156.1:0-26251 GCA_041917975.1 Saprospiraceae bacterium
CAAATAATTAAAACTAAAAGAATGATTCCAAGATTCCCTAACGTTTTCATGATCCGTATTTTTTGATGAGTTTGAAAAAATTGTTTGTTTCCATTAAAGCGCAGGCCCGCTGTTAAAATGCATTAATAAAAAGTTAGGGATTCATTAAAACCCTGTCGAGATTTTGGCAAAAAGTTAAATCAGCTTAACGACGGAGGTAATTCTAAATTAAATATGCGGAAAGGAGGTGGGTGAGGTGATATGTCAAATTTTGAAAACATAGAACCATGCCAAAAATAACTATTGGGCCGAACAGGATTGGTTCAACAGAACTGTCCTATATCTCGGTTTGAATTAAATAGCCTTACGGCCATTATAGTCTATTGGTTTTATCTGAAAAGGACATACTCATAGGCCTTAAATCAACTCCTGTTTTTCTTCAGATAGTGGAATACAAAGGACAGGAATATCCAAGGCAGTAGCCATTTTTAAGGTTACGCTGCCGATGAAGATACGTTCCCACCACGATTTGTGCTGACTGAGAAATGTAATTACTCCCACCTTTTGTTGATGGATAATTTCCCTGACGGCAGCTTCGAACTCTTTAGCGCTAACCACCCGGCCTTCTATGTTTAAGCCGGGATAGAGGGGTTTTAATTGTTTTAAAAAATGTTTCAATTGTAGATTGTTGTGCAGGTAATCACTGATGGCAGCTATACTGTTGTCGGTAAAATTAATTACCTGTACTGTGGAATTAAAGGTTTTCGCTATTTTCATGACGGGTCGAATGATCGTCTCATCTAAGTCGAATTTATCAATTAGTAAAATTACCGTATCCACTGGCACAGGCTGATATTGTCCGGATATTACGATAACCGGTATTTTAGTTTTATTGATTACGTCAATGGTCACACTACCTAACAGAGCTCTTTTTAATGCTCCCGCTCCTTTACTGCCCATGACAATTAAATCAATGTCATGCTGTTGGGCATATTCAGAAATTGCTTCGGCAGGGAGTCCATGGATGATTTCACCGCTAAGTTTACAAAGGGGATGCTCCTGCATAAGCTTTGCTTTCAAATAGCCAAACCGGGTGCCTTCTTCTTTTAATAAAAGAACGGCGTATTTATTATAGGTGCGATAAGGTTTCTGAGATAAATCAGCAATCATATCTTCAACATGGATAAGTATGACTTCTGCTGAAATTTTTTCTGCTAAATCTATCGCCCAGTAAAGACCCTTCATAGAATTATTAGAATAATCAACGGGAACTAAAAGCTTTTTCATGGAATCTGCTTTTTTTAAATGCGTATTAAATGGCTTTATTCAAATGAGCGAAAATTTTGCTTCATATGAATTGACATCGGTCATGGTACGGACTGACCCGGATAAACAAACTGACTGGCTCTTCCGGATTGTTGCTTATTTTTATTAGTTATTTTATTATTATCAGCCTTTAACAAGCTCACAGATATGCCACATTCCTCTAAAATTAATGCTGGGCCGGTCCTCTTATTTTTTGGTTTATCCCTGTGTTTATCCTGTCAGCAGCAAACAGTGAGTTTAACAGCCCTGCTCCTAGAAATAAGTCATCCTGATCAGCTCACCTATTTTCCTCAACCGGCCTATTGTTTAAAGCAGTTTAGCAGTTATGACCGCCGGAGCATCCACCCGGATACCCGGGACTGGTTTGCCAACGAGGATTACACCAGGTTCGTTCGCCTCGATACATTTTTAAACCGTCAGGAACAGGTCATGTTAGAGACAGAGGGCCCGGGAGCGGTAGTCAGGTGGTGGATGACTTTTGCCGGTGATAGGGCAACAGATGGTGTGGTGAGAATATACATCGATCACGATACCATCCCAGCCATCGAGGATAACATACTCCATTTTATTTCCGGGGAGGGTATCGTTCCTTATCCGTTGGCTGCAGCAGTTGCACCGCAATCGGATACATTACATAAGGGGTATAATTTATATTGGCCATTGCTCTTTCGCAAGCACCTTAAAATCACTTTGGAAAATAGCGCGATCAGCGAAAAAAACGGCAGGATGGTTCCCAGTATATACTATAATATCAATTACCGCCTTTACGAACCCGGTGAAAAAGTGATTAGTTTTAAACCCGGTGATCTAAAGCGATGGAAAACAGCTTTAGAACGTGCTGCGCAACATATGTTGTCTCCGGAAAAAACCATAAAGGATGTTAAAAATATTACTATAACTCTTGATCCGGGAGAGTCAACATCCTTCAATTTTTCCGGTCCAAAGGCGATTTCCAATATCTGGGTGAAGCCTGACGTAGTCACGCCACATCTTTTACGACAACTAATCATCGGCTTTACTTTTGATCAACAAAAGGAGGTTTGGTGCCCAGTGGGAGATTTTTTCGGAACCGGCTACCAGCTTTCACCATACGAAACGCTCTTCTCCCAGGCCGATAGCACGGGCCGTTTATCCTTCAGTCGTCTCATGCCGTTTCGCGATTCAGCAGTGGTCAAATTTCAGAATCTAAGCGAGCGGCCGCTGACTTTGAATGGTCAGATCGCTTTGCAAAACTACCGGTGGACTGGGCGCAGCATGTATTTCGGTGTAAACTGGCAACTGTATCATCGCCAGCCGGCTTTTGCCATCCTTAATCCGCATCCAGCTGACCGGGGATTTGATTTTAAAGTGGCTCAGCTTTCCGGGAAAGGTATCTATCTGGGCGATGCCATGACCTTATTCAACACTGAAGATGCCTGGTGGGGTGAGGGCGATGAGAAAATATGGGTGGATCAAGACACTTTCCCCAGTCATTTTGGCACCGGCACGGAAGATTATTACGGTTATGCCTGGGCCAGGCCGGAAGAATTTAGCCACCCATTGATAGCTCAGCCCAGCGGGAAAGGTAATTTTCATCCCGGCATGACGGTCAATGTGAGACACCGTTGGTTAGATGTTATTCCTTTTAATACATCCCTAAAAGTTGATTTAGAATGTTTGCATTGGGTAGCCACGCCAATGGATGTGGCTTTAACTGGCTTTTATTACGGATTGCCCGGGATTTCTAATATGCTAAGCTCGGATAAACAAGCGGTCAAGAAACCACTAGCCCTGGTCAAGGAAGATATCCTCTTACCTAAATTTAATGAAAACGGGTGGTTGGAAGGCGAACACCTGAAAATAATACCAACAGATCAGATTTCGATGCAAACCCAATACTTTTGGCCTGGTTCAACGCCGCTGTCCAACGGTGGGCACCTCTGGTTACAGGCAGAAACATTAGATCAGAGTGCGCGCTTGGAATTTTGGATGGATCGGGATACGGTGGTATCCTTAGAATTAGGTCTCACCAAAGCGGTAGATTACGCGGTGATACAAATAGCAGTAAATGGAGGAAAACCGCAGAGGTATAATGGATACCAAAAAAAAGGCATTGGCCGGGACATCCTGATTTTACCAGCGATTAAATTAAATAAGGGTGCTAATCAAATCCTGGTCAAGTTTACCAGTAAAGATCCAGCGTCGACGCCGGGGTTAATGGCCGGAATAGATTATCTACAATGGGCAACGCATTAGTTCGCGGCAGCGTATTGTTCCCAACTTTGTTTTTTATACATTTCCTCTTTGGCGAACTTCAGTTCCTTCATTAAAGCATCGGCCTGCTTAAAACCGGGAGAGATCATGATCCGGGCGTATTTTTCATCCAGAGTCACATAGGTCGGATAACTTAATTGTCCATCCACCAGGGCATAGGCTAGTTCATGAACGCCTTTACGTCCGCTGGCGATAAATTTAAAGGTATGAGTGCCATGGGTGACATCCTCTGCACCCTCTGCATCAAACTTAATAGCGTAAAAGTTCTCATTGATATAATGCACTACTTTGGGATCTCTGAATGTGGTGGCATCCATCCGTTTACACCACCCACACCAATCGGTGTACAAATCGACAAAGATTTTTTTCGGATTTGTTTTATTTAAGGCTGCTGCTTCTTCCCAGGAGTACCATTTGATTTCATTCTCGGCAGTGGTAGGCGCAGGAGATTTAGGACTAAATCCCCAAAACAAGACCGCAAGAACAATCGACACATATTTCATGCTATCCTATAATTTTGTTTTGAACTTTTTCAGCAAATACCGTACAAAACTGCAAAACATAACGAACTTAAGATAAATGGTAGCCTGGAATTATAATTTTTTTAACCAAAAATTACTCGGGTGACAGTGATTTAAGCGATTCAAAATGGTAGGAATTGGCAGCAATAAAAATGCCGCAAGAATTACTCCTTGCGGCACACCATATTGATTTATATGGATTTGGTTATATACGATTTTATCTACTATCCGAATTTCTTAACTAACCAGATGACTAAACTAATGGTACCGGCTAACCAGAGCAGAGAGGATAACAAGCCCAGGATACCAAAACCACTAACGGTGCTGGATAAAATGCCCCAAGCTAAAATAGAAACGACAATGGCTGCGCCCCAGGCGAATATCCAATACCACATCCATTTATTGACAGGATCTGAGAAATCCACGCCATATTTTTGCAACTTCTTTTGAATGCGTTCAATGCGTTCAACTTTGCGCTGCTCTTTCTTTATTTCTTTGACTTCCGCTTTAGTCATAGCTTGAGAAGCGGCACTTACCACTTCCATTTGTTTTACGTTTTGACCATCGGCCATCACAGCAGCTGAATTACTCTTGTTGACAGCGCCTAACGAAAATGCCATCATAACCAGAGATAAACTAACTAAAATTCCTTTAATTTTCATTTGATAATTATTTAAGGTTAAATAAATCATGAATTGGTCATAAATATATGTTTTTTTCCATGCGAATAACAAACCAAAGATGGTTAAAATTTAAAATATCATTTTCTTTGACTTAAGGCCATTGATATCCAACCGATAATGAAGCTGACACCTCCCAGGGGGGTTATGGCCCCTAACCAACGCAGATCAGGCCATAATGCCATTATGTAGAGGGATCCCGAGAAAAAAATTATCCCGATCAGAAATAAATACCGGCACCACCGCAGGTGCTTTTCCATTCCCCGGCCTGCCAATAAACCACCAGCAATTAACCCCAAACTATGAATGGTATGGTAATACTGAGCGGTGTTCCACCAGGTTAATTCTTTATCGCTTAAACTATCTTTTAAGCCATGGGTGCCAAAAGCTCCCAAAATGACAGCTAAACCAGCTAAAACTGCCCCGGCGATGATGGCTTTGTTCATAAAATATTAATTTTTTGAATTATTCAATAGCCCAATTGATCGGTTCCTGTCCCTGATGGAGTAATATTTCATTGGTGCGTGAAAAGTGGCGATTGCCCATAAATGCCCCTCCAGCTAATGGTGAAGGATGGGCAGCAGTAAGGACATAATGGCGCAGTTCGTCGATCAACTCGACTTTGCTTTGGGCGAACTTGCCCCAAAGCAGAAACACCAGCCCATCCTTTAATTCGGAAAGTTTGCTGATAACTGCATCAGTAAAGATTTGCCAGCCAATGGCTTTATGTGACCCGGGTAATTTTTCTTCTACAGAAAGGATGGCGTTGAGCATAAAAACACCTTGCTTGGCCCAGCTGGAGAGGTCACCATGTGGAGGGATTTTAAACCCTATGTCGCTCTGTAATTCTTTATAAATATTAACCAAGGAAGCTGGGATAACAACCCCTTTGGGAACCGAAAAAGATAATCCCATCGCCTGACCCTCCCCATGATAGGGATCCTGACCGATGATTACCACTTTAACTAAATCAAAGGGAGTGGAATTAAAAGCATTAAAAATGAGTGGACCCGGCGGGTATATCGTTTTACCGTTTTGGCGCTCTTTTAGCAGATACTCTTTGATTTGACCAAAATAAGGTTTATCAAACTCATCTTGAAGAACGGCTTTCCAACTATCTTCTATCTGTATCTGTTCAGAGGCCATGGTATATTATGGATTGAATCTAAAGATAACATAATTACTCCAGGCTATTTTGATTCAAACCGGGATTAATAAATATTTATTATCTCTTCCTTCCATTTATATTTGGATACGGATAACTAAAGTATCGGGATGCCGTTAGAGGAATTGTCAGCGCTGATCAGAGGAGAGGTGCGCTCAGATAAGCTGAGCCAGGCTGTTTATGCTACAGATGCTTCCATCTATAAAGAATACCCATTAGGGGTTGTTTACCCGCGAGATGAACTGGATCTGGTGACTATTGTAAACTTTTGTAGGCACCGGAACATAGCCCTAATTCCTCGTACAGCCGGAACCTCCCTGGCAGGTCAGTGTGTGGGAAATGGACTGGTCGTGGACGTTTCCCGGCATATGACAGGTATTCTGGAAATCAATGAAGAAGAAAAGTGGGTCAGGGTTCAACCAGGGGTCATCCGGGATGAATTGAACCGCTTGCTTAAATCCTATGACCTAATGTTTGGCCCCAATACAGCAACCGCTAACCGTTGTATGCTGGGAGGCATGGTGGGCAATAACTCCTGTGGCTCCACGTCTATAGTTTATGGTACCACCCGTGATCATGTCTTGGCTGTACGGGCGGTCTTAAGTGACGGATCTGTAACTGTCTTTAATTCCTGCTCTGCTGAAAAAATTCAGCGTTTAAGCCAACAATCTGATCTAGAAGGAATTATCTATCGTCAGATCATCATGTTGTTGCAAGATGAAGGGGTGCAAAAGAACATCCGGGATCATTATCCGAAAGCAACGATACGGCGCCGAAACAACGGTTATGCCATCGACACTTTAATTCATATGCATCCGTTCCAACGGCAGGGAGACCCTCTGAACCTGGCTAAACTGTTAGCGGGCAGCGAAGGTACATTAGCTTTGTTTTCCGAAATAACCCTGAATTTGGTACCCTGTCCACCACCCGGAACAGCAATGCTGGCTGTTCATTTTCGCACCATAAAAGAGGCTTTGGTAGCAGTGCCAACCATTATGCAATTCGAACCATTCGCTTGTGAACTGATGGATAAGATTATCCTGGATTGTACACGTGCTCACCATCAATACGCGCAGGACCGTTCCTTTGTGGAGGGAGATCCGGCCGGTATACTCCTGGTAGAGTGCCGGGCGCTCAATGATCACGAAGCGATATTGGCTGGTGAACATATTATGAAGGCTTTACAAGCCAGTGGCCAAGGTTATGCCTGGCCTGTTCTCTGTGGTCCGCAGGTAACGCGGGCCTGGGCCTTACGACAAGCAGGATTGGGGCTATTAGCGAACTTGCCAGGGGAGAAAAAAGCAGTGGCATGTATAGAAGATACGGCGGTAGATATTCGCGATTTGGCGGATTATATCCAGGAGGTCCAGGATTTAATGGCCAGTGTTCATCAGGAATCAATTTATTATGCTCACGCCGGGGATGGAGAACTGCATTTGAGGCCAGTCTTAAATCTGCGTGACCCTGATGATGTTAAATTGTTACGCACCATTAGTGAGAGTTCTGCTGCCCTGGTAAAAAAATACCAAGGCTCATTGGCCGGTGAACATGGTATTGGTCGTGTGAGAGGCGAATTTCTTAAAGATTTTATTGGTCAACAGAATTATGATTATTTAAAACAAATCAAACAGACCTGGGACCCGCACCATATTTTCAATCCCGGTAAAATTATTGACGCCCCACCAATGGACAGCAGCCTAAGAGTACAACCGGTACAAAACCTGGATACCTTATTCCGATTTGAAGAAACTCATGGCTTTTTGGGGGCTGTGGAGCGTTGTACAGGAAGTGGGGATTGTCGTAAGTTACCGGAAGCGGGGGGAGGCCTGTGCCCAAGTTATCAGGCCACACGAAACGAGCGTGATACAACCCGGGCCCGGGCTAATGCACTGAGAGAATTTGTAAGTAATTCTGCTTATGCAGAAAATGCATGGAATCATCCTGAGTTGGAAGAAGTTTTAGATCTGTGTCTAAGCTGCAAAGCGTGTAAGCATGAATGTCCGTCCAGCGTGGATATGGCTACCCTGAAAGCCGAGTGGCAGTATCAATATTATCGTCATAACCGCCGGCCGTGGTCACACTACCTCTGGGCTAAATCTTCCACCTGGCAAAAGTTGGCTACGATACGTCCAAAGTGGACAAATGCTTTGCTTTACGGGCCCGGTGGGGACTTACTTAAATCCATGTTTGGGTTGGCGAATGAGAGGCCCTGGCCTCAATGGAGTTCTCAAAGCTGGACTAAATGGTTCAACCAAAATAAATCCCACTATCCTTTACAACAGCACACCCGGGTCATTTTATTTGCTGATGAATTCACCAATTATTTTGACGCAGAAGTTGGAATAGCCGCTACAAAACTGTTGAGAACATTAGGTTATGCGGTACAATTGTGGCGGGGCAACAGTGGACGAGCCTTAATATCGAAAGGTTTTTTACCCGCCGCCCGCGCTTTGGCCCACAGAAATATCAATGATATCGCTCCTCTGCTTACCCCGGATACGGTGCTGGTAGGTATTGAACCATCCGCAATGCTAAGTTTTAGAGATGAGTATCCGAGACTGGTCAATGGAATCGACTCTGCAAAAATCACAAACCTCCAAAATAATTCTTTGCTCATCGAAGAATTTTTAGGGCGGGAGATCAGAAATGGGGCAATTACCAGGGATAGATTCCATGAGGAAGAGGTGCGCCTGGTCTATCATGGTCATTGTCACCAAAAAGCTCTTACAGATCTGCAAGACGTCATGACATGTTTATCCCTGCCGTTGAACCATCATGTAGAAGTCATTCCTTCCGGCTGCTGCGGATTAGCCGGATCATTTGGCTATGAACAAGAACATTATGATCTGAGCATGGCCATAGGAGAAATGGTTTTGTTTCCGGCAGTGCGAAACGCTGGCCTATCCAAATGGGTGGTGGCTTCGGGAACCAGTTGCCGCCATCAAATTCTTCATGGAACCGGAAGGCGCGCTGTTCATCCGGTTGAAGTATTGTATAAAGCATTAAAATAACTGACATGGCCGGTTATTCGGGGAAAGCCGTTTATCAAAAATTAGGGCTACAACCTACGCATCGCCTGAAAGTGTTGCAAAGCCCGCAGGATTATGCCGCGCTGGTGGGACTGGGAAAAGTAACTTTCACGGATGCACACCATGACTTGGATGTAATCCATGTTTTTATCTACACTGTTGAAGATTTATGGACTTTGTTACCCGGTCTACCAAAGGAGATAAAACCCTCCGGCATGATCTGGGTATCCTGGCCTAAGAAAAAATCACCGCTTTTTTCGGGAATAACTGAAGATCACATTCGTGAAGCAGCCTTAGGGATGGACTTGGTAGATGTAAAAGTGTGCGCCATTAACGACACCTGGTCGGCTCTAAAATTGGTTATCCCGCTGACCAAAAGAGGGATGTATTAACTCACTTCTTCCACTCAATTGTAATATATATCACAATGAGTAGGCCGACACCAGTCTGATATAAAAATCAAACGTACCTTTGACCTCGTGAATGATTTTTGGCCCAAATTATTTCCTTTTTTAACCTGGAAACACCGCATAAACAAGCAGTCTATCTGGGCAGATCTCCTGGCGGGAATGACCAGCGCCATTATTGTTTTGCCCCAAGGCGTTGCGTTTGCCATGATTGCCGGACTCCCCCCGATTTACGGGCTTTATACTGCTATGATATCTCCAATTATTGCCGGGCTATGGGGATCGTCGATGTATATGATTTCCGGTCCAATGACACCGATCTCCTTGCTTATTTTTGATGGCATCAGCCCTATGGCGGAGCCTGGTTCAGCAGGTTTTATTTCCTTGACCATGACGGTGACTCTTGTGGCGGGAATGATGCAAATGTTATTAAGCATCATCAAATTAGGAGGCTTGGTTAATTTTGTATCCTCTGTGGTTTTAGAGGGCTTTACTGCCGGCGTGGGCATATTAATCCTGGTGAGTCAATTGAGACATGTCACCGGCATTGCCATTCCTTCAGGGGCCGGTATGCCGGGCACTTTGCAGATCATATTTTCGAACCTTGATGCTCTGAATTTTTGGGCTTTTTTTCTGGGTAGTTTGGCTTTTCTGATGGCTATGGCTTTCAAACATATTCGGCCCAAATGGCCTAATTTGTTGTTAGCGATGCTTATCACCGGGCTCTTGAGCTTCTGGTTGGAAGCCCCGTCCTATGGTGTAGAGGTAGTAGGTGAAATGCCTTCCCATTTACCGCCTTGGCAACTCCCACTATTCGACTGGACCACCTGGAACCGCTTAGCTCCCAGCGCCCTGGCCATAGCCATGGTTGGTTTAATCCAATCGGTAGCGATTGGAAAAACGTTGGCCATAAGAGCAGGCGATAAATTTAATAGTACCCAGGAATTTTTTGGTCAGGGGTTATCCAACACGATAGGCAGCTTTTTCAGTAATTTCGCAGGGTCAGGGTCGTTTACACGCAGTAACCTTAATTACGAGTCGGGCGCTAAAACACCCTTAAGTGCAGTTTTTTCAGGCATTTTTTTAATCGGGATTGTTTTATTTATTGCTCCCTTTACGGCGCATTTACCGATTGCGGCCATGGGCGGAATCATCATTTATGTAGCCCTGCAATTGATTAAATTTAAATCCATCCGGCTATTATACCGCGCTAATCGGGCTCAGTTTATGGTTTTTGTGGTTACTTTTCTGGCTACTTTATTTTTTGACCTGGGGTATGCCGTCATTTTTGGGGTGATGGCCTCACTATTCTTTTATCTCCAGCGGACATCCCAGCCATTTGTGGTGGAGATGGTTCCTGACCCGGATACCATGAACCGTTTCATAAATCATGTCAGAAAACCCGAACTGGTCAGCTGCCCGCAGTTGAGCATGATCCGGGTTGATGGGTCACTGTTCTTTGGATCTATCGACCATATCAATGAAGCGATTGACCGCTTGACAGGTACTAAAAAATTTATTTTAATTATTGCCGATGGTATAAATTTTATTGATGTGGCCGGGAGTGAATGGCTGGTAAACAAAGTTAGGGCGCAACGTGCCCTGGGCGGAGAGATATTCTTTTCAGGTTTGAAACGAAATGCCCAGGAGACCTTTGAACGAGGTGGATTTAAAGACCAAATCGGCGGTGACTATTTTTTTGACAACAAAAAGGAAGCCATCGAATATATTTTTCAACGCCTGGATGCCCCCACCTGCCAAACCTGTGATAAGCGGATATTCTGGGAATGTAACATGCTCTGAAAATATTATTTGTTAGCAGGCCTCCTTTGAGGAAATGTATTACTTTAGTGTTGACCAAAATAATTCATAATTATGAAGAAGCAATGGATGCTGGTAATCATTTTACTGGCCATAGGTTTTTCACGTATTCAGGCTCAAAATGAAGTCAAAGATATTTTTGTAGGTAAATGGGAGTTAATCTTTAAAGGGACACCGAATGGTGATGCTAAATTACATGCCGAACTCATGCGCACCGAAGGCAAACTAGGTGGATTGTTAAAAGATCCATCGACATCCACAGATCCTATCAAAATTACCAGTATTGATGAAAAGGAGGGCGGCCTGGTTATTTATTTTTCCGCTCAAGGTTATGATGTTTCGGTGGATTTAAAAAAAGTAGATGACCATAATCTTACCGGAACTTTAATGAATATGTTCGAAGCAACAGCTACCCGCCTGCAAGAAGATTTTTTTGCGGGGAAATGGGAAATAACTTTTTTAGGAACACCGAATGGAGATGGTAAATTACACACCGAATTAATTCGTCAGGAAGGAAAACTGACCGGTGAATTAAAAGATCCCTCCGGTCAGGTCGAACCGATAAAAATTTCTCGAATAGACGAAAAAGAAAACGGGATAGAAATATTTTTTACTGCCCAGGGTTATGATGTCTCGGTAGTGCTAAATAAAGTGGATAACGATAACCTTAAAGGATCATTAATCAATATGTTCGATGCCAAGGCTGCACGAATAAAAAATTGACCTTGCTTTCTTGCTGAATTGCTGTGGGATTCTGCCGTTAAGCAGTACAGCATTTTTTGCGCCTATTGTACATTTTGACAAAATGATAAAATTATCGGGCGGTCAATGATTAATTAATGGGAATTAACAATTTTTAGAACCAGACGCAGTGAACCAAACATCGTGACACACAAAAAAGTATAATGGTCACCTTACTTATTTAGCACTAAGCTTGCAGGTAAGCTTAATAATTTCATTTATTTTCGGCAAGCATGACCGGACTTAAAAGCCTGAAAATGGGTGATGATTAAACTAACCGAACCCAGGTGTACCAAAATATCCCATCCGTTTAGAGAAAAACATAATTCGGCGAGCATTCCGCTGCCGAGCAAAATCCAGGCGATGGCGAATTGCCATTTTAAACGCCAACGCACTTTGCGCATGGAAGCTAAAACAGCCCACAAACTTAATAGTAGAAATAAGACATCTAAATACATCCATAATGGAGATTCTGTTGTGTGGTCCATAGGTGTTAACCAGGATTTGCTGGCCATGAGCAAAGGGAGTGCGGTACAGTGTACAACACACAATAAACTGTTGGTTATACCTAGGATGTCGGAATTATAATAAAGTCGGAATGCAGGCATTAAAAAGTGGTTTATACGGTTTATAAATTAAAAAACCAAGATCAAAAAAGGAAGAAAAATTACCAGCGCCTTCAGGCGTTAACGCAATAATATTTAAATGACATAAACCCGCTGATGGCGGTAATTTTTAAACCAGAGGCGGTTTTTCAGGTAAGGTTAAGAACCCTTGGGAATGGTAATTATGGTTTGTAATAAACATTAAATGTTTTTGCTTTGAAAATAATTTGGGGAGATAAAACCATTCCTCCAGTACCATTTCTTTTAGCTCTATTTTGGTGTTGATACTGTAATTGGATTCCGGTGACGTAGATGAATGCATTGTGTCAATGGCTATCCGATGTTCCGGAGAACTACACTCAGGGTGATCGTGAGTATCAGCGGTATTGCTGCACATCATGTGCAAATGCACTTGTAGAATATGTAAATTCATGCTGAGTTGATAACCCAGCGGTACTAAAAAAATAACTAATAATACCCTTGCTCTAAACATGCTTATTGGACGGTGACTTGAAAGGTAACTTCTACATCCGTTTCACCACCGGCATTGGTTAGATCACCAAGGTCAACGCCGGCAGCATTTTTATTAGGCTGGTGACGGAGGGTCACGATCAGCGTACCGGATCCGGCGGTCGGTGTATAGACGTGCAGACTCAGGCCTAAGGGTTTACCTTTGGTATCGTTGTCTAAATAAGACCAGTCCACATTTAAATTAGTACTAAATCTTAAAAAGATTTGATGATCATCACTTTCTTCGGAAATTTCGGTGGTAATATTTTCTGCCGGCGACACAGTTTCGTTAAGAAAACTAATTTGCGCTTTGTAATGAGCTCCTTTTTTAACAGACCATTGGTAATCACCGGACTATTTCCGCCATTTCCATCGAGGTCCTTAAATTCAAAATTGACCGGAGCAGATCCATCTTCAGGAGTAAAAGTAAGTCTCACGGTAGTGATTAATTCTTCATCGTTTTCTACCGACGGGTCATCTTTGCCGCAAGCTGTCCAAATCAATGCGCTGAAGAGAACCAAAAATTTAATGGATTTAAACATAAAATTAATTGTTTTATAGTTAGAAAATATATTTAATCCTTGCTTCTATATTACGTCCGGTCTCATCGGCATAGTACCTTAAGCGATTCAAATAATCGCGGTAAGCCGTGTTCAATATATTTTGAATACCGAGTTGTAATTTTAATTCATTCACCCCTTTTTGCCAGCCGGTCGACACTTGAAGATCCAATAAAAAATAACCGGGTGGGGGAGGAGCAAAATCTTCATTGCTGCTAAAACGTTTTTGCGCCCATACTTTATATCCGCTGACGGTGAATTCATTATTCCGCCAGGCCCCAAAAGCCGGCAAAATAATTTCCAGACTGCTGATAAAACGGTCAGCAGGTATGAGCGCCAGGGGTTTATTTTCTTCCCGGTTATGACCACGCACAAAAAAATATTTAATATCCCAGTGTATCTGCTCCGAAAGGCTTACATGACTATTAAAATCCATACCCCAGATACGGGCATTGTTTTGCCGGTATATAAAAACAGGGAAGGCTCCTCTCACGGTCAAACGCGGTTCAGTGGTGGGTTGGAGGTAAATAAAATTATTGATCAGGTGCAGGTAGGTGGTCCACTCAAAATGCCATTCATGCAGGGGCTCGTAGGTCCACGTTTGGGTTATCTTGAACGAAGACTCCGGATGCAGGTTCTCATCCCCCTCTTCTATGACGGCTGATCCATGATGCAAGCCATTACTGTATAATTCATTGACCAGCGGATTTCGCTGATTCCAGCCGGCATTAAGTCTTAGATTCAGGCGTTTTTCGGACCACCATAATGCACCGGCACTTAACGCCAGATTATGATAATGGTGAAGTGGGGTCAACAAAATATTTTGGTCATTAAAATATTTGGCTTGTAATCGCTGATAATCATAACGGATTCCTGCATCCCATTCGGCGATGGTCCCCTTCCAGCGACTGATGTGGTACACAGCCGGTCGGGCATTGCGATAATTGGGGATAAGTGGCGAGACACCGGTACCTGGTACATTGCGATTGTTGAGGTAAGCAACATTGATTCCTGTTTCATGACTTAGCCGGCTGTTCATCTGCCAGATATTGGACAGGTCTAGCTGATGTGAGAGGAGGTTCAATGCCAACGCAGGTCTGGTGTTTAATGTACCACGCCTTACATCATATTCCTGGCGCTGATTGAGCTGAAATCCATATAATAGTTTCAGCGTGTGATTCTCCCTCCAGTTGGTGGTGTACTTAATCTTTAAAAGATGGTGGTGAACCCGCTGATGGGGGTTTTGAATAGCATAGTCAAATGGAGCGGTAAAAAAAGGTTCAGATCGCTTTAATGCTTCCTGAAGGTCACTTAGGTTACCGATATGGGCGCCGCGCAAAATGCCGGTTTTTGCATTGAAACTGGTCATATCGATGGACAAGGCATCTTTTCGCCGGGTGAATCCGCTGGAAAATCCAAAGTTATATTCCTGTTGTCCGGTATTGGTTAAATTATAATCCGGCGCATGGCTGTCTCCGCCCCGTTTCACGGTAGTCATAAAACGCCAGCGCCAAGGTTTTGACTCCGCAAATCCTCCTTCCAGGTGGCTGGATAACATAACCAGTCGGTGGTTGGACATTCCAGTCAAAGTGGCCATGCCGTGTAAGTGTGCATCCACTGGTAATGGATCGGGTTCAATGATAATGGCCGCAGCACTCGCTGACCCGCCATATTTTACCGCCGCAGCCCCTTTGACTACCGAGATGCTCCCGGCCATTGTTGGGTCAATTTCCGGTGCATGTTCCAAGCCCCATTGCTGCCCCTCCTGAATCAATCCATTTTGCACCGTCTGAATGCGCTGCCCGAATAAACCATGAATGACCGGTTTGGATATCCCCGGTCCAGTGCGAATAGTGGCGATGCCCGATACGGTTGACAACATCTCGGCTAGGGATTTTCCGGATAATTTATCTAAGGATTGCCCGGCAATGGTGTGACTGGTGTGACTTTGTTCCTGACCAGTCCTTCGTCCGCTGACAGTAACCGAACTGAGGATATGCTCGTGATGTTCCAGAAACCAGGTGACGGAAGTATCCTGACGTATAGTAATAATAATTTTTTGGGTTTCGCATTGCAAGTGGGAAATGATGAGGGTGTATTGGATGGGACAAAGATCAGTTAGAACAAAATAGCCCTGGTCATCACTCGTGGTCCCCTGTCCGGTATTTTCAATATATATGTTAGCCAAGCTGAGGGGTTCGTCATTATGCTCATCCACCAAACGCCCATGGAGATGAATAGCGCAAGTTTGAGTAATGGCTATGGATGAGGCGAACAGCAGTCCACTTGTCAAAAAGATGAGCCGAAAATTAAATCGAAACGTGTACATTTGTAAATGCAACTTAGTTGCAAATATAATTAAATGCAACTGAGTTGCAATTAAATAATTATTAATGGATAAAATTAAGGAAATATTGTCCAAGGCTGATTTAAAGCATACGGCTGTCCGCGAGAAAATCCTGGAATCTTTTTATAAAGTTCCTTATGCGCTATCGGTACAAGATCTGCAATCACAAATCCCCTACAAACTTGACAAGGTAACGGTCTATCGGACGGTGCATACTTTTGTAGAAAAAGGTCTATTGCACGATGTAGCTGAGGTCAATGGAATACATAAATATGGGTTATGTTCGGCCCATTGTCCACAGCATCGCCACCACGAAGAGCACGTTCATTTTACTTGTCAGCAATGTAGTCAAACCTATTGTTTGCCGGTACAGGTAAACCTGCCCGAGTTACCTTCGGGATTTAAGGCTTTTGAAGCTAAGGTAATTTTAACCGGCGAATGCCAAAATTGCTCGTCCTGACCTAGCTAGAATAATTGTTTGGTGAGTTCTATGCGGTTTCGTCCCAGTTTGATCAGACCCTCGTTTTCCATGATTTTTAACAACCGGGAGATGGCTTCCCGGGACGCATGCAGATCGTCGGCAATTTGCTGATGAGAGGAGGTAATGATAAAAGAATTGGTGGCTACTGCTTTTTCTTTTAAATAAAGGAGTAACCGTTCATCCATTTTTTTGAAGGCAATGCTGTCAATGGTTTGCAGGAGTTTATTCATTCTATCCTCCATAGTACCGAGGATAAAATTTTTCCAGCTCACGTATTTTCCAAACCATTCGTCCATATATTGAAAGGGAATGCCGAGAATAATGGTTTTTTCCTCGGCTTCTGTGCGTACCTCGCTTTGTTTCTGAGTTAAGCAACACGAAAAAGTAAGAGAACACGTCTCACCTGGTATAAGATAATACAGGATGATCTCTTTGCCATCCGGATTCATGCGCATAACTTTCACTGATCCTTCTAGGACTAAAGGAACAAAACGAATGTATTGACCATAATCGATGATGATTTGTCCAGGCCGGAATGTCATCACCTGGCCTAAGTTAAGGATCAGGTTTTGTAGCTCCGGTTCAGTAATAGAAGGGAACGTATCCGTAAACAGTTCTTTCATGTCCATAGTGGACAAAGATAGAATTAAAAAACTTGAATCGATTTATTGCGGCAACTTATCCCTCACCAGACCATATAAAAACGTTCCGATGACGGCCATAATAAACACGATCAGAAACATGCCATAGCCATTCCCGATAAGGATATAAACCGGTCCGGGACATGAACCCACCAGAGCCCAACCCAGGCCAAAAATAATCCCGCCCAGCAAATAATGCCAGAATCCGGTCTTATGAGGTTGGTACATCGGATCATGGCCATCAATATTTTTAAAATTAAACTTTTTAAACAGCGTAGTCATGATTACTCCGGTGATGACCGCTGTACCGATGATACCGTACATGTGAAAACTATGGAACCGGAACATCTCCTGTATCCGATACCATGAAATAAATTCCCCTTTGGTACCGGCGATACCAAAAAATATACCCACCGCTAAAAAGCCTAAATAACGGATTGTAGTCATGATTTAAAAATTAAGGGCATGATGATGTGGGTCATCAATAACCCACCTATAAAAAATCCTATTACGGCTACCAATGAGCGCCACTGCAGGTTAGAAAGGCCGGTGATGGCATGACCGGAGGTGCATCCGTTCGCGTAGCGGGTACCAAAGCCTACCAGGAGCCCGCCGAGGATGGCTATTCCCATTCCTTTGGTGTTGCTGAAGTTAAATAGGTCAGAGGGCACCAAACCATGCCCAAATCCCATAGGGGAAGGTGCCTGGAGGCCCCAAGCGGCCAGATCTTCCAACGTTAGAACGCTGATGGATGAGGTCGTTTCGGACGCCAGTAACGTACTGCCGATTAATCCGCCCAGGAGAGCGCCGGCGACAAAGACTAACCGCCAATAATCATACCGCAGATTGGTATCAAAGAAAGGCACCAGTTTTCCTGCCCCAAAGGCGGTGCAGATATTTTTAAAGGAGGTGGAAACCCCGAAATAGCGACCTAACCAGGTTAATAAAAACATGGTCAGCGCAATGGATAAGCCGGTTACGGACCAATGCCAGGGTTGCCGGACGAATTCAAGCCAAGATTGCATCTATACAATTTAGTTAGCATATTGCTCCAGTTTAGCGGTTAAAGCCTGCCTGGATAACATCCCGGACTGTCTCCACATCATTTTGCCTTGGTTAAAAAGCATCAAGGTAGGGACGCCCATGATGTTTAAATTGCTAGCAATCTCGGGATTTTTATCCACATCAATCTTAATTACCCGTATTTTTTCTTTAAAATCGGCTGCAATATCACTAAGTATGGGACTCATAGCTTTACATGGTCCACACCACTCGGCAAAAAAATCAATCAGGACCGGCTGCGGTCCATGGATGATGTCTTTAAACGATTCGCTTTTAGCCATTGGATGATATATTTATTAATGATAATAATGATTAAAATAACCCAGGGAGTTCCATGCATAACAAAATCCCACCAGTCCAATAAGGTCATGCCTTTGGCTCCTCCCAATACCCATTTCATTTTCCCCCAGATGTGAGGCTCCGGAAGATAAGGGGTCAAACCGATGGTTAGACAGGCTATAAGGACCAGGTTCAAATGTTTTTCCATGTCTTTGTTGTCATGACACAAAGGTCTGCGAATAATTCTGGTCAGCAAGTGATGGAAGTCACAATGGTCGGATTAGACTGATTGGTGATATTGGTCATAAATTGATTTCGTTAGAGCGTTGTATTTTTGAAGGTTACTTATACACAGATATGAAAAAATTTGATGTAGTCATCATTGGTGCAGGTCCTGGAGGGATAGAGTCGGCGCTTCAAGCCCGCCAATATGGCTTATCCACTCTTTTGATCACTGGTTCTAAATTAGGGGGGAGAGCAGTATGGGGCAGTTTGGTGCCCTCCAAAGTTTGGCTTACCGTGGCGGAAAAAATGGATGATCTGAGAAATATGCATCTTCAGGGTTTATTGGTGGAGGATATTTCCATTGATATGGAGGTGATCAAAGAAAGAATCAACCTTCAGTCCACAAAAACTTCGCAGCGTTATTTTCAGCAACTGCAGAACGCAGGCGTCATCATCGAGCATGGACAGGCCGTTTTGAAAGACGAGCATAACGTCCGTCTAACGTGTGCCGACGAAACTATCTTGGATTATTTCGGTGAGTATATAATTGTTTCCACAGGCTCGGAGCCACATTTTTTACCGAGTCTTAAACCGGATGGAAAACATATAATCGCTCCCCGCCATACAGCCGCTTTAGAAGAAATACCATCCTCTTTGGTTATCGCCGGTGGAGGCATAAGCGGATTGGAATACGGGTATGCCTTTGCTGCATTAGGCGCAGAGGTCACCATCATTCAAAGAAACCATCAGCTATTGCCGGGTTTCGATCCGGCTATTGTTCGGCAATATCAAACTCATCTTGAACAGCGGAATAATATTCATTTTCTTACTGGTCATGCGGTGGAGTCTATGCATTGGAATGAAGATGACGGTGTAGAAACAAAAATAGGCAATGGATCCTTATTATACACTGAGGTGGGCTTAATCGCTATGGGGCGCAAAGCGGATCTTGCCTTTTGTGATCCCGCCGCACTAAATTTGGCTTTGACCCCGCAAGGATTCCTGGCTATCAATGCCTTTCAGCAAACCTCCCAGCCAAACATATATGCTGTTGGTGATGTGACCGGAGATCCGATGATGGCCAATAAAGCCATTTGGGAAGCTCGTAAAGCCATCAGACATATTAGCGGTAGCCAGGTTGATTATTCACCACCTCTCATGGAAGCTGTTTTTACTCAACCACCTTTGGTTCAGATAGGCCAACTGTCGACTCACCCACACCATGTTGTGGAGTTGCCGCTACATACTTTATTAAAAGGTCAGCTCACCGGAAAAGAAGAAGGTATTTTACGCATTTATTTAAAAGAGGATCAGCGGATCGAAGCAGCTGCAGGTTTTGGATTATATTTACCGGAGATCATGGCCGTCATACAAACGGCGATACAAAAAGACATTCCTTTTAATCAGCTCAAATTAGTACCTTTTGGTTATCCCTCGGCCACCGAGATTCTTACCTCCTCTATTTAAATAAAAAAAAAGCCCTGGTAAATTAATGCCAGGACTTTGATTATACCTATTGACCGTCATCCAATAATCCGTTTACAGTTCGGTCTTTTGTTCTTGATATTCGGTGCGCGGCAGGTTTGTTAAGGACAATGCATTATAGCCCCCGGGAATGTTTACCATATTCCGGTATCCGCGAGCTTTCATGATGGAAGCAAAAGTCGATGAGCGGTAGCCACCGCCGCAGTATAAAAAGTAGGTTTTATTTTTATCAAAATGTTCGATAAGGCGGTTGATAAAATCCAGCGGGTAATTTTCTGCACCAACAATGTGCTCTGACCTGTATTCACTCTCTTTGCGGACATCGATCAGGTTTATGGTCCCCGGCTGATAATTTTTCGCCAGCTGCGCGGGAGTAAGTTCTTGCATGGTTTCCACCTCTTCACCTGTTGCTTTCCAGGACTCAAATCCACCATCAAGATAGCCAATGGCATGATCGTACCCCACTCTGGCCAACCGGGTTACCACTTCTGTTTCGCGGCCAATGGGGGTCACTAACAAAATGGGTTGTTTATGGTCGGTAATGAGGGCACCCACCCAGGGTGCGAAAGATCCGTCGATGCCGATGTTTATAGATCCGGGGATAAAACCTTTAGCAAAATCCCCTTCATGACGGGCGTCAAGAACCAAGGCATCTGTGCCTTCCCAGGCGGCTAAAAAAGCACGTACACTGAGCGGTTGTAAGCCACGATCTCTTACCTCGTCGATGCTGTCGTAACCCATTTTATTCATGACAGCGTTTTTAGGGAAGTATTGAGGGGGTTCTACCAATCCGGTAGTGACTTCCTGAATAAATTCTGCCTTGGTCATATCGGCACGCAGGGCATAGTTGTACTTTTTTTGATCACCCAGGGTGCCCTGAGTTTCTTTGCTCATTTTTTTTCCACAGGCCGATCCGGCACCATGACCAGGGTAAACAATGACTTCATCAGCCAAAGGCATGATTTTATTTCTTAAACTGTCATAAAGGTAACCGGCCAGGTCTTCCAGGGTTAATTCAGCGCCTTTTTGAGCTAAGTCCGGCCGTCCGACATCCCCTAAAAATAACGTATCACCGGTGAAAATAGCTACATCTTTACCCTGTTCATCCTTTAATAAATAGGTGGTACTCTCCATGGTATGACCCGGCGTATGCAAGACTTTAAGGGTCAGTTTACCAACTTTTAGAATTTCTCCATCCGTGGCGACATGAGCTTTAAAATTGGGTTGAGCGGTAGGGCCATATACGATGGTAGCTCCGGTTTTTTTAGCCAGATCTAGGTGACCGGAAACAAAGTCTGCATGGAAATGGGTTTCTAACACGTATTTGAGTTCGGCTTGATCTGCCTGCAGTCGTTCTATATACGGATCCGTTTCACGCAGAGGGTCAATGATCACTGCTTCGCCTTCGCTTGCTATGTAATAGGCTGCTTCAGCGAGACATCCGGTATATAACTGTTCTATTTTCATCGATAAATTTTAAATTCTTAAATAATAGGACAAAAATACGGGAGGTGAATGAATATTAATTGTGATCATCGTCACTATCTTCTGTGCCGGACATCTCTCTGGATATTAAAGTATGCCTAATGTGGTCATAAAATCTTACTTGCGAGCCTTAAAAACAATGATTTTTAGATAACTTTACTACAGTTTACAAATTTTAAACCTCATCATGACCATTAAAGTAGCCATCGCAGAAGATTTCGGATTAGTTCGCCGCGAAATTATCAGTTTATTAAATGAATTGGACACTATTGACGTGGTAGCTGAATTTACTGACGGGCAGGAATTATTATCGTATCTGGCATCCCATCCTGTGGATGTGGCCTTGCTCGACTGCGATATGCCCGGGTTGGGAGGAGTAGGTACATGCCTCAAGATGATGGAAAACCGGTTGGATGTGCCAGCAATTATGTTAAGCACCCATCAGGATAAATCTAAGTTAGATGAAGCTGTGCAAGCGGGGGCGCGCGGGTTTTTATTTAAGCACAGTTCCCTCGGTGAATACCATAATGCTATCCTGCGGGTTCATCAGGGTGGTACTTATTTTAGCTCAGAGGTGGTGGATGATTTATTAGAACCCTGAATTCTAGAGATCCTCTTATTCCAGATCAAAAAGTGTTTTACTATTTAATCCTCTTTTGACACCCAGGTGTGCATACGCTTTATCCGTCGCTTCTCGTCCCCGCGGTGTGCGTTGAAGGAATCCTTCCATGATCAGGAATGGCTCATGAACTTCCTCGATGGTTCCGTGCTCTTCACCCACTGCCGTAGCAATAGTACTAATACCCACCGGGCCGCCTTTAAACTTATGGATGATGGTGCTAAGAATGCGATTATCCATTTCATCAAGGCCATATTCATCCACATTTAAAGCTTGCAAGCCATATTCTGCGATGTTTTTGTCAATGATGCCATTACCCTTTATCTGGGCAAAGTCCCGGATCCTGCGCAACAGTGCATTCGCTACCCGGGGCGTGCCTCTGCTGCGGCGGGCAATTTCGAAAGCACCTTCCGTCGTAACCGGAACATTTAAAATGGACGCGGAACGCAGGACGATTTTAGTCAAGATTTCCGATGTGTAATAGTCTAGATGGAACGTAATCCCGAAACGAGCCCGCATGGGTGGAGTCAATAAGCCCATCCGGGTCGTAGCACCGACCAGGGTAAACGGATTAAGACTGAGTTGGATGGAACGTGCTGATGGACCACTGTCAATGATGATGTCGATGCGGAAATCCTCCATGGCCGAGTATAAGTATTCTTCGACCACGTTGTTCAGGCGATGGATTTCATCAATGAATAATACATCACCTTCTTGCAGATTGGTCAGTAATCCGGCCAGGTCGCCGGGTTTTTCGATCACCGGGCCACTGGTTAATTTCAGACTGCGTTCCAGCTCATTGCTGATGATGTGCGCCAGGGTTGTTTTGCCCAAACCTGGAGGGCCATGGAGCAGAACATGGTCCAGGGACTCTCCCCGCTGGCGAGCTGCCTGGATAAACACCCTAAGGTTATCCACCACTTTTTGTTGGCCGAAGAAGTCGTGGAGTTCTTTTGGCCTTAGTGCACGTTCTACCGCTTGCTCTTCCTGGCTGAGACGTGAACTTTCCGGATTTAAATGTGGATTCATAAACCTTATTTATTCGCCATATTGCTTATCACTTAAAAAACTAAGTGGGAGCATCTATAGTCCATCTATAATTTTTACCTTTGCGCAGTTTTTTAATAGTACAAAGGTAAAAAATAGCCCAAATACTGTTAGAAACAAATGCAAAACAAGGCGTAAATTAATCAGTTAGATATTAAAAAACCAATAATATCATGAGTGGTCAAAAAATAAGTATTAAAGATGGAATCTTGCAGGTACCTGATCAACCGGTTATCCCTTTCATCGAAGGAGATGGAACGGGTGCTGATATCTGGGCATCCTCCGTGCGGGTGTTAGATGCCGCAGTTGCTAAAGCTTACGGTGGCAGACGTCGTATCAATTGGCGGGAGGTTTTGGCCGGCGAAAAAGCCTTTATCAGCAAAGGCGACTGGTTGCCCCAGGAAACTTTGGATGTTATTTCTGAACATTTGGTAGCGATCAAAGGTCCGCTAACCACGCCGGTCGGTGGTGGCATCCGCTCTTTGAATGTGGCTTTGCGCCAGATTCTGGATTTATACGCTTGTGTGAGACCTGTACGCTGGTTTCAGGGTGTTCCTTCTCCGGTCAAAGAACCTAACCTGGTGGATATGGTCATCTTCCGCGAGAATACCGAAGATATTTATGCCGGGATAGAATTTCAAGCCGGCACTGCAGATGCCCAAAAGTTTAAAGAAGTATTCCAGGCACATTTCCCTGATCGTTTCAAAAAAATTCGTTTCCCGGATACAGCCGGTTTTGGGATAAAACCAGTATCCCAGGAGGGTACCGACCGCTTGGTACGGGCGGCCATCCAATATGCCTTGGCTAAGAACTTACCCACCCTTACATTGGTCCATAAGGGCAATATCATGAAATTTACCGAAGGAGGGTTCCGTGATTGGGGGTATGAATTGGCGAAGCGTGAATTCGGTGGAGTAGAATTTGAGGGCGGACCTTGGGTGAAATTGCCAAATGGCACCATCGTCAAAGATGTTATCGCCGACGCTTTCCTGCAACAGATTCTTCTGCGTCCTTCCGAATATCACGTGATTGCCACCCTTAATCTGAACGGCGACTACGTGTCGGATGCCCTGGCGGCTCAGGTTGGCGGGATAGGCATCGCTCCGGGTGCCAATATTAATTATGTCACCGGGCATGCCATCTTTGAAGCTACACACGGTACCGCACCCAAATATGCCGGCCAGGATAAAGTGAATCCTTCTTCCGTCATATTATCCGGAGTGATGATGTTCGAATACATGGGCTGGAATGAAGCCGCTGATCTGATTATCAAGGGCGTGGAAGCGGCAATCGGTAAAAAACGGGTGACTTATGATTTTCACCGTTTAATGGAAGGCGCCACATTATTAAAATGCTCGGAATTTGGCGATGAAATTATCGCTAACATGTAATACTTAACGGTACACGTAATAGAAAAATGCCTGCCGGACGATGATCTGGCAGGCATTTTTATTTGTACTCACGCCATAAGGGTGCGTAGAATCTTTAAGCATTAAAGGACGTACCGCAGCCGCAGGTATCCTTGGCATTCGGGTTATTGAAAGAAAATCCCCGGTTTTGTAATCCATCCACCCAATCGATTTCCATGCCGATCAAATAAAGCGAGTGGGCCTTTTGCATCAGCACTTTCAGGCCGGCTATCTCATAAACTTCATCACTATCCTTGGGAGCATCAAATCCAAGAACATAGGTAAACCCGGAACAACCGCCACCTTTCACACCTACCCGCAAACCATATTCATCACTGATGTTTTGTTCGGCACGGATGCGTTGCAATTGGGTGACCGCTTGCGGAGTAAGGGTAATGGGACTTACACTGACGTCTATCATGGCATTAATCTTGATTGTCTAAACAAATATATTAATTCTTACTAAAAATAAGGATAACCAATAAAACTGGCGGTTAGTTCATTACTTTTGTTTGTTAAAATATATAAGTAGTATTTATTATGGGTTATATCGGCACATCGCTGTGGGATTTATTGGTTTTTTTAATTAAATGGGCAGCGATCCTGGGAGGTATCTTTTACCTGGGAAGATACTTTTATACCCTTTCATTTCGGCTGAGTGCCACTAAGAAGAATCAGGAAGTGCGGGTTCAAAACCAAAATTTACGTCTCCAGGCATATGAAAGAATGGCCTTGTTTTGCGAACGCATTTCTATTCCCCAGTTATTGTACCGCCTTAATGCATCCAGCATGAGCGCAGCCGCGCTTAGGGATGCCATGCTAATTGCCATTCAAACGGAATACGATCATAATGTCACCCAGCAAATATTCGTTTCTACCAAATTGTGGAAGATCATTTCCCTGTCAAAAGACGATACGGCTTATATCATTCAAAAGTACGCCGCTGAATTGCCTGATGGAGCGACTAGTCAAGACTTGGTTATAAAGTTAAGCGAGCACCTCAGCAAAAGTGAATACAATGCCAACCTAAAGGCTCTGGAAGCCATCAATCAGGAAGTCAGTCTGATCGTATGATGCGCTGGTTCTTATTATTAGCGTTATGGGTCATAGTGGCCTGTCATTCGGTCCAGCATCTGGCCGAAATAAAGCCGCAGAACAGCGAACTAAAATTCGTGGAGATTGCCGCCGATTCAGTGGTGGAGTCGACCATACAACCCTACCGGAACCAGATGGTCACCCGTATGGATGAAGTGCTCGGAACCTGCAGCATGAGTTTAAAAAAAGAATTGCCGGAGTCTGCGCTGGGAAATTTCTTTTGTGATGCCTTGATGGTTCAGGGGCAAAAGAACAGCAGCAAACCTATCGACGCTGCCGTACAAAACTATGGCGGCCTGCGCATACCTTCCATAGAAAGCGGACCCATCACCGTAGGAAAAATCTACGAGCTGATGCCTTTTGACAATATGATGGTCATTTTGGACCTGCCCGGTGCTGAGTTGGATTCCTTATGCCAACAAATCGCTGCGGATGAAGGCTGGCCCGTCAGCAGAGAACTCCGGTTTATGATCCGCCAG
>JAYRWN010000157.1:0-6486 GCA_041917975.1 Saprospiraceae bacterium
AATGAGTAATCTACCAATAACCAGACCATCGCCACCATTGTTTCCAGGTCCACAATAGATACAAACAGGGCGGTTTATGTCTGAAAAATGATGACAAAACCAGTTAGTGAAAACAGTACCCGCTCTTTCCATAAGTGCTTCAGAGGATATGCCTTGGATGAGTATGGTTTGTTCATCTAAGCTTTTAACTTGTTTATTTGTTAGTATTTTCATAACTATGGAATACTTTTATCATGGCTATACATTCCTAAATCCCAAGAAATATAGGTGATAGATACTAAACAGGGCAGAAAAATCATTATAACTATGAAAAAATGTTGTTTTATTGTATTACATTTATAATTAAATTTTTAATCTTTGTAAATCAAATCTTTAAGCTTGAGATTGTCATTTACCTTCCTCATCCTGCTCGTCTTAGGCCTTTGTGTTGAGCTCCATGGGCAAGACTTGCATTATTCGCAATTTTTTGCTGCTCCAATGGATGTAAACCCTGGACTAACCGGGATTTATAACGGGGACCTGCGTTTTAGTGGGAACTATCGGGCTCAATGGCACAGTGTTCCGGTAAATTACACCACCTTTACAGGGGCTGTAGACAAAAAGTTTCTTCGTTACAATCGCCGGGACTTTTTCTCTGCAGGGTTATTGTTTAACTATGACCAGGCTGGTGATAGCAAGTTGAGAATGGGCCAACTTGGGTTAGCTGGTTCTTATACTTTTGAATTAAAAACCAATAATTTTTTAAGCATAGGCTTGCAGACTGTATTTTCTCAGCGTGGCTTCTCGATGACTGATCTAACCTTTGATAACCAATATGATGGCAGCCGTTTTGATCCACGGCTAGAGCATGGAGAAAGTTTTAACCGAACCAGCCGATTTATTTTTGATATCAATGCTGGAGTGAACTATCGCTGGCAAAAATCGTCCCGCACCAAAATTGATCTGGGAGTGGGGTTGTTTCATATCAACAATCCGCGGATTGCATTTTATGAAGGAGACAATTATAAAATGCCTTTACGACTATCCTTGCAGGCTCTAGGTAGTTTTAGGACCGGGAAATTCTTAGATGTTTTATTGAGAGGCTTCTATCAGGACCATGGTCCATTTAACGAGACCGTGCTTGGAGTGGCTGGATTACTGCACATTAGTGAAAAGAAAGGCCGAGAACTTGGATTGGAGTTAGGGGTTAACTTCCGCCTTAAAGATGCCTGGATTCCTATGGTTCGTTTTCACGGACGGAGCTGGGAAGCGGGTGTAAGTTATGATTATAACCATTCACCTTTCCGGGTGGCGACTCTGAAAAGGGGAGGGCCTGAATTTTCCTTTATTTATATACTTTCTAAAGTTAAACCTTTGAATAAATATAAGGTCTGTCCAATTTATTGATGCTTATGAAATCAGCACAATTGAATAAAATACTTACCCTTGGGTTGGTGCTATTAGCCCAAATAGGAATGTCACAATCCAAAAAAGCGTATATCAAGTTCGCTGATGAAGCTTTTGGCAGCAAGGATTATCAATCAGCTATGACTTTTTACGAGGAAGCTCTCCAGTTTGATTCTTCCAATCTGGCCGTGGCCTACCAGGCTGCTGAAAGCGCCAGGTTGTTTAATGCTTATTCGAAAGCTGAAAATCTTTACAGTTATGTAGCCCTAAATCAAAAAAACAGGGAATATCCCAAAGTGTATTTTTGGATAGCTGATGTACAGCAGAGACAGGGTAAATATGATCAGAGTTTAGAAAGTTACAAGCTCTATCTTTCTGAAAATGAGATGCCTGGAGATTGGTTTACTGAAAAATCGCGCAAAGAAATATTAGCGGTGGAGTGGGCAAAAAGTCTTACTCAGCAAGATCGTGCGGATGTGGAAATAGAACATTTGGGAACGGATATTAATACGCCTTACTCTGAATTCGGAGCTTTAAAAATCAATGATACCTTATGGTATTCTTCTTTGCGCTTTGAAACCGTCGTTGATAAAAATAAACCACCGGTTATTTTTTCGAGGTTATTAAAACAATCAGGCGATTCTACCTCAGTGTTTGCTTCCTTGCCTGCTTTGCCACAAATGGAAGCGCATGTAGCTATCAATAGCAAAAAAGATCGCTTTTATTACACGGTATGTCAATATATCAATGCATCGGATATTCGGTGTAAACTCTATTATCGGAGTTTAAATAATGGTGTTTGGAGCGAACCAATGCCCCTTCCTGATTATATAAACCTGGATACGGCTACAGCGACCCAACCTACCTTGGGTATAGATCCGATTACACAAAATGAAATACTGTATTTCACCTCAGATCGAGATGGGGGCAAAGGTGGACTGGATATTTGGGCCAGCATGATTGAGAAAGATGGATCATTCCAGAATCCTGTTAACCTAACCGAAATCAATACATTTTATGACGAGATTACTCCCTTTTATCACCGCCCTACCGGAACATTATATTTTAGTTCAAATGGTCAGCGTGGTTTTGGCGGTTTTGATGTTTACAAAAGTAATCGTTATTCGGGAGGATGGGGTAAAATCGAACACTTAGGTAGCGAAATAAATACAAGTTATAACGACATTTATTTCAGTCTCTCTGATGACAAAAAAGAAGGTTACCTTTCTTCTAATCGCACCGGATCATTTTTTCTGGAGGAAAGTATTGAAGCATGCTGTTATGATATTTATAAAGCTAAATTTAATGTACTTGACATAAAACTATTGGCCTCAACATTCGATGCCATCAGCCGCGAGCCATTAATTGGCGCCAAGGTCATATTATATAACCTAACCGACCCTGGGGCAGACCCAGTTATTATTGAGAATTTTCAAGGTAATGATTTTACTTTTCCCCTTGAGTCAGACCATGAATATGCCGTAGTTGCCCATAAAGATGGTTTTACACGTGATTCCGTATTATTTAATACCATTGGTATTTTTCAAAATCAGGACATCAGAAAAAACTTGTTCTTGAAGTCCGAGAAATTAGATCTGGACGTATCGACTTTTGATGCTTTGAAACAATTACCACTTAATGGAGTGGCGGTAACGTTGATTGATTTGAGTGACCCAACTGTGGAACCAATAATTGTGACTAATGATGATAACAATCAGTTCCATTTTCCGTTGTTGCGCGGAAAAAAATATATGATTGTTGCTTCTAAAAAAGGTTATGAACCGGCAAGTTTAGAGCTGGATACCAAGGATTTTGAAAATGTAAATACCATTGTACGTAAATTATATCTCAAAATTGGAAGTTTGGAATCCTTCTTGCCTTTGATTCTTTTCTTCGAGAACGATTACCCTGATCCAAAATCGACCTCCAAGACCACGTCTTCAAGTTATTCTGATTTATACGAAACATATTATCAAGCTAAAGCTCAATATGTACAGATCTATTCTCAAGGAGGGGATATTACCGCTGATATACAAACAGAATATGATCGATTCTTTGAAAATCGCTTGAAAGTTGGTTATGACGATTTAAATAAATTCTTAGAACAGCTTTTGTTGAACCTGCAAAATGGGGAGAATATTGAGATTTCTCTAAAAGGGTACACCAGCCCACGTTCTTCAGCGGGATATAATCTTGCATTAGGCCAACGTCGGGTAGTCAATGTTCGCAATGAAATAGATCGGTTCCAAAATGGTGTTCTAAAATCATATATGGCCTCTGGTCAATTCAAAATAGAAGAAAAGTCTTTTGGAGAAACAACCTCGCCTAAAGACGTTAGTGATAGAATTAATGATCCACGCATGTCTATCTACAGCATACCGGCTGCTCAAGAAAGAAGGGTAGAGATTGTACAGATAAAACGAAATAAATAATGGGTGTATATCCAATCATTAATATGAGACGTGATGTTCTTAAATCATTGATATATGTTGTTTCGACTCTGATATTTTTCTTTATTGGAGTTAAAGAAACTACTGCTTCGCACCTGGTGGGAGGTGACCTCACTTATCAATGCCTCAGTGGAAACCGCTATAAAATAGTCTTAACTATTAGACGAGACTGTGCATTAGCGTTTCCAGATGCTTTATTTGATGATCCTGCATCCATCGGTATTTTTGATAATAATTATAAATTGCTAACTGACTTGGCAGCAAACGGACAAATACTCATACCGTTTAATGATGATGACACCCTTAACCAGGTATTAATAAACAAATGTACAGTTACCACCGGGGATGTTTGTGTTCATGAAACCAAATATGAATTTACTATTACCTTACCATTTCGCAGCGGAGGTTATAATTTAGTCTATCAACGCTGCTGTCGCAATCAATCTTTGACCAATACTTCTGACCCACTTAATACGGGTATGACCTTGCTCTCCCATCTTTCCGAAAGGTCCATGCAATTGTGTAATTCCAGCCCGGTGTTCAAACAATGGCCGGCCATTTATATATGCAATGATCAGGAAATTCAATTTGATCATTCGGCGCGAGACCTGGATGGCGACAGTTTGGTATACCGATTAGTGACACCTTATTCCGGAGCAACCCGCGAGATACCCAGGCCTCAGCCACCAAATGTCGGACCTTATACAGATATTATATGGAGTTCGAATATATACAGTGCCAATAATATGCTCGGCAACGCAGATGGAAACAAAATCTTACGCATTAATCAGTCTACGGGCTTACTTTCAGGTACCCCTGCTATAGTCGGTCAATTTGTGGTGGGTGTAGAAGTTGACGAATACCGCAATGGCGAATTGATTAGTACCATTCGCAGAGATTTTCAATATAATGTGAGGAATTGTTCTCAAGACATTCTTGCCCAAATGGAGGCACCGGGAGGTTTATGTGGGGGAGAAAGAACAATCACCTTTAAGAACACCAGTTTAAATGCACCGTTTATACAGTGGTTCTTTGATTACCCAAATAACTTAAGCGCAACTTCCCGGGAGGACAACCCGACGTATACTTATCCGGCTGAGGGTACCTATACCGTGATGTTAATAGCAGGAGTTCAAGGCGCATGTATGGATACCTTAAAAAGGGAAATACATGTTTTTAATGAACCGTTAAATATGGATTTGGATTATGAACCCTTATCTTGCTCAAATGAAAGTCTCTCCTTGCGGTTAATCGACCTTAGTAGTGATCCTAATGGAACTATATTCAAGTGGAATTGGACAGTATCTTATGGCAGCACATTAATCATTAAAGAAGACCAGTCTCCTGAAATAACAGTTCCACATAATCAACCCATCACCGTGACATTAACTGTGGAATCAACTTCCGGATGTGTTGAAACTATTACTAAAGTATTAACGCCCAGATTTATTAAGGATGACATTAGTGTTGAAAATATAATTGTTTGCCAAGGCGACACCACAAACATTGACCCAATCCGGGGTGCTCTACCCGCAGGTGTAAACATTCAGTGGGTTTCAGGACAGTCTAATTTAGTAGGTGAACTCAATAACCGCAGCATCCGCTTTATCTCATCCACACTCGGGAGTGTTATTCTGTTTTTTAATGTAAACAATGGGTCAGGATGTAGTTTCAGGGACTCAGTAAGAATTGATATTTTATATAAGCCAGCCCTCGATTTTACAATAGCCAATACTTGCGGAACCAATCAAGTGCAGATAACCAATAATACACCAGATGCCACTAATTTTTCCTGGGTAATTGAATCAAAAGATACTGTTATCGGTCCCAAAGCCTTTAATTATTTATTTGCCTCCAGCGGTGATAAGATTATTGTACTTAAGACATCCGATGGATGTGCGCCTTCCTTGAGTCAATCTATTTATTTATTTGATAGTACCTCTATTTTCAGCAAACTAAATCGTAATGCCCGCGGGTGCCCTGGCGATGTGATCGAATTGAATCCTGGAGGTGATCCAGACTTAATTTATTCGTGGTCGCCCTCAGAATTATTTCCCGACCCTCACGCCACCAACCCCACCGTGACAGTTGGACCTGCATCCGTGCAAGTAACGGTGCACATTACTCATCGTAACAATCCGGATTGTAGTTTGATGGCAAGTTTAAATATTGTAAATATCATTGAAGAGATATTAAAAGATTTGCCAGATTCCTTATTTGTATGCCCTGCAGTCCCTATTGTATTGAATCAGAACGGAGATCCTGGTTTAACTTATGAATGGTCTCCGGCTACACTGTTTTCCAATCCAGCGATCCCTTCTCCGACATTGATTACAAATGATGATGTTCAAATAAAAGTCAAAATTACTGACCCAAATAATGTTAATTGTTTTGCTGAAAAAACCATTAATGTCATTATTGGAGTTAATGCCGTTATTGATGCCATTCCCGACACCATTGAAACTTGTCCCGGAAGAGAAATTACTATCAATTCAGGAGGAAATCCCTTATTTAAATATGAATGGTCTCCTGCAGAGTTGTTCTCCGATGCCAATGCGGTATCGCCTAAAATTACCGTGGATACGCATACGGTAATAAGCGTAAAAGTTACCGATACAATAAACGGAAATTGTATTGCTTCAAAAGATGT
>JAYRWN010000158.1:0-1760 GCA_041917975.1 Saprospiraceae bacterium
GCGGATTAGTATTTTGAGCGAAGGTCAGCACGGGGGCCAGAACACACGCTAAAACAAGCCTGGTTACTAATTTACTCATTACATTAATTAATTTTTTATTACAATTACTAAACAAGAAAAAGCAAAAATAAACAAATTTTTACCGGGTCTTTTTCTGTAATTAAATGCCTTCTCGTATTATATTTCCAGTGATGAAACCACCTGTCGAATGCCTTCAGCATAAGGCGTAACGGAGAAGTTAAACTGTTGATTAAATTTTGCGGAATTAAAAAAATAATCCCGATCGTACTGGTACAACATCTCATAACTTTCTCTTAATACCGAAATAAACCATCCCAATACTTTGATCATGGTTTTGGATAATTTATTAATCTTCGCCTGGCGATGCAATACTTCCGCAAATGCCTGAATCCATTCCTGACCGGTCAGGCCGTTGGGATCAGTTGGCAGATGCCAGACCTGATTATAGGCCGCCTTATTATTTCCTAATAGTACTAAAGCCTTAGCCGCATCAGGTGTAAAGGTACAGGTATGTTTTTTATGTATATCCACAAACCACATCGCCGCTTTGTTTTTGACCAGATTATCCACGACCATCGCTTCTATAAAACTGTTACTCGGTTTAGGTCCGTAAAAATCGGCACTGCGGGCAATGAGGGCTTGCAATTGACCCTTTTCTACCGCGTCCATGAGCAGGTGGGCAATTTGAGCTCGGACTTTCCCCTTTTGACTGGTTGGCCGGAGGGGAGTTTTTTCGGCCATGTGCCCCATATGGTTAGGATCATACATATAAATGTTGTCAAGAAACACCAGTCTAGTGCCAGTCTGAGCGCAAGCATCTATTGTATTGCGCATCACCCTGGGCCATTCCTCTTGCCATACTTTGGTTTTATATCTCAGACCGGCAGTGAGATAAGCGACTTCAGTCCCCTCTACTGCCCGCAGGACAGCAGCAGGCTGAAGCAGATCAGCAGCATAAAATTCCACACTTTTTGGCACTGACTTAGGTGAACGGGCAACCACCCTTACCCGGTAGTTTGCACTTAATTCCTGAGCTAAACCCTTGCCGATGGCTCCTCCACCACCTAATATAACTTGCATACTGGTATTTTTTAACTTAAAGTTATCAGCTCCTTAGCGAAGGCAAAATCTAATCGCTTAAACCATCAAAATTTAAAGATGAAGGAGCAAATTCAGGGGTTGAATTAATCTTGGCATTAAAGATACATAAAAAAGTATGTGTAATTTAAGAAGGCATCGATAGGCAGATAATGGAATCGTCATCGTCAGAAATATTTCTGTGCCCACCCCAGCCCGAGTTTAACTTTAAGAAGCATAAAGGGCAGGATAATACCGGACTCTCTATCAATGTCATTGAGACCTGGTCAAATAAAGGGTAGTGGTTCAGGTGAAAAATTTAGCCAGCTACGGAAAAAAATTGCACACCTTAATAGTCAGGCTCATCAACAACCTGTCCCATCCTACGGGCATTCATTGGCATGGAATTGAGTTGGAAAATTACGCAGATTGGACGCCTGTTACCCAAAACGGAGTTCTAGGTGCACCTTTACAAGTCTTAGTAAAGATAAGGGGACAAATTGAACCGAAGCAGACCTCACTTAACTTTACCTGTATTACTTTATTAATATCAACAAATTGTATTTGCCCACTTTATTTACAACCCAATCTCCATCAATCCATCAATCCAATACAAACACCTAACTCCATTGATCAATTTATTCGACTTATCCAAAGAAAAA
>JAYRWN010000159.1:0-11989 GCA_041917975.1 Saprospiraceae bacterium
ACCTGCGCCGTAGACGGCATGTGCGCCACCGACTGCCCGGTGCACATCAATACCGGTGAGCTGATCAAACGCCTGCGCCGGGAGAACCACTCTGCCTGGCAAAATAACCTGGCCCTAACCATTAGTAAGAACTTTAAGCTGACTTTGGCCATGATCACTACGCTACTGCGCTTAGGTCATGGTTTGGGAAAATTGGCCGGTCCATCGTTCATGCCCGGGCTGACCGGATTTATCCGGCGGTTATGGCCGGGCTTCCCGCTTTGGCTGCGCACCATGCCACCGCCCTGGCGTCGCCCGGAGGCCAGCACGCATTCCCGCTCAGATTTATCCGTCGTCTACTTTACCACCTGCATCAACCGCATGATGGGTGGCGACCTGCCCCGCCAATTCGTCGAAGTCAGTCGCCGGGCCGGTGTGCATGCCGTTATCCCGGATGACCTTACTGGGTATTGCTGTGGTCAACTGTTTTCATCCAAAGGGTTTACCGGAGCGTTCCGGGACACCATCAACCGCCTGATACCCAAGCTGTTTATCTGGAGCCGCCAGGGCCATTGGCCCATAGTTCTGGATGTGACCAGTTGTACCCAAACCTTACAAAATGCCGCACCGTACCTCACGCCGGATAATCTGGCCCTCTATCAGCAGTTGCAGATCATGGATAGCCTGGAGTTTACCGCCGATGTGCTTTTGCCCCGGCTGAAGATAACCAAACCTAAAGAAAAGATAGTTTTTCATCCGGTGTGCTCGGCTTATAAGATGGGTCTGGTCAATAAACTGCAGGTTTTGGGCCAGGCGTGTGCCGTCCGGGCAGAGATTCCGCTGATGGCCGGGTGCTGCGGTATGGCCGGCGACCGGGGATTTTATTATCCACAGTTGACCCAGGCGGCCACGGCTAAAGAAGCGCAGGAAGTGAGCCAGACCAGCTACGACGGCTATTATTCCTCGGCCACCACCTGTGAGATGAATATGAGCGCTGCCGTTGGCCAAAATTACCACTCCGTGCTAAAGTTATTATTAGACGTGACTGCATAAAATAATTATGACTGAACATTTACCTCCCAGCGAAGAAGAATTAACCGGTGCTTCCAGCCAACCCCGTGTACTGGCCGTGGATGCGCTCCGCGGTTTTGATATGTTGCTCATCTCCGGAGCGGGATCATTTATTTATGCCCTGCATGGCCTTACGGGAATACCCTGGGTGGATGCGTTGGCCCGGCAGTTTGAACATGCCGAATGGCACGGTTTTACCTTTTTTGACTTCATTTTTCCGCTGTTTCTGTTTATTGCGGGAGTGTCCATACCTTATTCGGTGAGCAAAGGTTTGGCCCAGGGTCTCTCCAAAACTCACCTATACCGCAAAGCGTTTTGGCGGATGCTCTTGCTTATTGGTCTCGGTATCCTCGACAAAAATGCACCCCTGCCCATCTTCGATTTGGCCCAGATACGCTGGGTGGGCGTATTGCAGCGCATCGGTTTTGCCGGATTTGTGGTCACCGTGTTATACCTGAACTTTACCTGGCAACGCCGTGCCATCTGGGTGGCCGGAATTTTGCTGGTTTATTGGGTGGTCATGCTTTTTGTGCCGGTGCCGGGCTATGGTGCCGGCCATCTGACCATGGAGGGCAATTTGCATGGCTGGATAGACCGTCAGTTTTTGCCCGGTCGCCTGTTGCAGAAAATATTTGATGAGAATGGCCTCCTGACCCAGTTTCCTGCCTTGTGTCTGACCCTCTTGGGTACCCTGGCCGGAGACCTCTTGCGTTATGAACCCATCCGGCCGGTACGCAAGGTGCTGATCCTATCCCTGGTTGGTGCAGCCTTGATCGGCCTGGCCATATTATGGAACCTGCATTTCCCCATCAACAAACGGCTGTGGAGCAGTTCATTCATTTGCCTCACGGCAGGTATGGCGTCGATGTTCCTGGCCCTGTTTTATGTTTTAATCGATGTGCTGAAGTACCAAAAGTGGGCCTTCTTTTTTCAGGTCATCGGCCTGAATAGCCTCACCATTTATTTAGCCTATCGTTTTATCGATTTTCATCACACCTCCCAGTTGTTATTTGGTGGATTGTACGGCAGTTTACCGGAAGGTTGGCAGCAGGTCTGGCGCAGTGTGGGCGCCATGATGTTGGTGTGGTTCCTGATGTACTGGTTGTATAGGCGGAAAATATTTTTTAAGGTGTGAAATAATGATATCGGGTTAAGATTTATTAATTCAGAACTAATAAGATTGATTTTACCATAAAAGTTTCTAAAAAGCCCATCCCTTATTTACATATGTTAAAGTTTTATTTTTTAAAAATAATTGCGTAAAAATATTTGCTTTTTTGTTTATTTTAATTATAAATTTGAACAGATAAAATTTAATAAAATTAACACCACATTGTAACCAAGAGGCATCCTGGACCTGATGTACTGCCCCACATCTTCCCAGGAGAAAAATGATAAAAATTACCAATTAAACGGCATTCTCTTGCCCGAGAATTTATTAGGTTAATAAGAAATTAATCCCTTTGGTTTTATACTGAAGTGAGATAATTATAACGCGTTATCATATTCATGAATACGGAGACAACCGAAAGCTCCGTGATCAAGAAGTAGGATTTATTGTTAATTCTTTAAGTATTGTACTATGAAAAACTTAATTATATATTTAAATTTATTTATTTTGTTTATTCTTTTTTCTTGTAATAAAGAAGAACATATTGCATACCCAATTTCTTCTACCCCCTTAGAATTACGTGCAAGTGGAGGAACAGAATCACAAATAGCCTCTTTTTATTCCTATCAAGTTAGTTTAGGTAAACAATATCATCAATGGATGTTATCTTTAATTAAGCCTTATGATTGGAATTTACTATCAAATTCTGACAAGAATGCTATACTGAATTTTACTGATCCACAATTTGCGGCTTTAGCAATTTATTATGAAGGTGTAGCATATGGCATTTTGCCTCCAAATTATTACTCCACTCCAATGCAAAATTCAAATTCTAATATTATTGAAATGAATAGAATTTCACCTCAGTATGTGATTGATCCAAATGCAATCCAAGATTGCCTATCCTTTGCAACTGGGTATAGTGCAATTAGGGAAGTACTAAATTTAAGTTCTTTAAATGCAGCTGTCATTTCGCAAAGTGCTGTTAAGATATTAAAAACTGTTGGTAGAAGATATTTAGGGTGGATTGGAGTTGCTCTTATGGTGGCTGATTTCTATGATTGCATGAGTCATTTTTAGGATAAAGAATAAATTAATTTCATGAAGTCTAAAATATATCATATTCATATGGTTTGCACCTATGCTTTGTTGGTCATCTACATCCTTTATGGAATAACCAGACGACTATTTGATTCAAACGGTTATCAGTGGTGGTACGTGGTTTTAGGACTTTGCTCCGCAGTAATTATATTTGTTATTTTATATAATTTATACTTAAATAATAAAACAAAATATGAAGACTATAATAAATTAAATAAATATATGCTTGGGACGCTGATCACCGGTATATTATCGGTTGTAATTAATTTATTGAGTGCAAATATATTTTAAATATTAGACTACTGATTTATGAATTGGATAAGGCATGGAAGTGCCTTATCCAATTTCGTTGGGTTTATTTAGTGGTGGATTAAAATTTTATCGAACTAAAAAATTTAACACATAATGAATATCCTTTTAAATATTAGCCTTGTTTTTTTTATAGTTGGGAACACCTACGCACAAAATGGTATGACAAAAGAAAGGTCCATTGAACTGGACCTAGGCCAAGGCCTATATAATCTGGACTATCTTGGTAAAGTATGGCCGAGTGTAGGAATTAATTATACGCTGACCATTAATATAAATTTGAAGCTGGGCCTGGGTTTATTATCCTTTTACAGTGTAAATGCTGATTTTAATCTTGACCAAAACGGTGTCCCTCCTTTTAGTTTGGTGGCACGAGACGCGGCGGTCGGTCCTTTTATTCGCCCCGAAGAAATAAATGACATCCTAAAGGTGGGCATCAAAGATTTATCCTCTGCCGACACTTATAAAATTGTACAAGTACCTCTGGATCTAAGTTTATTATACCAAATAATTAACTTTCGGAGACACCGCTGCACCGTAGGGACAGGCGCGACCTTTAATTATGCGGAATCAAATTATTATCGGGAGATATTTTTGGTTCCGGAGATTATTAGCTCCGATGGCTCGGTTTTTGCCTTCCCATTTACTAATCTTTCACTGCAAACGGAATTCAGAAGTGTGTTTGTAGGCTCACTGATGCAGTTGGGTTATTCTTTACAGCTGGGACAAATCGCTATGGGTATAAACGTAAAGCGGTATAATCAGTTTGCCCTTAATTCCGATTTTGAACCGTTCTGGAATTTTTCATTGTCGGCCGGTGTAAAATTATAGCTCATGCATGTTTTAATTTATTTGTAATTGTATTGGCAATATTATTCTGTTCACCATACACCTTACGCGGACAAAAAAATGACCTCAGCGTCTCTCTGGGCGCCAGTTATAACCTGACAAGACATGCCGCCGGACATGGTGTGGGGTTTTCATATGCGCGCCATATATTACCACGGCACTCCATTGCACTAGAGGTCAATCATCTGTTTCAGCATTCCCGTCAAAATTTACCGGCTGACTTCGCTCAGAAAAATTACCTGCTGCGCACATTCGAAAATCCCGACCCCTTCCATCATCCTATTCCGAATGGGTGGTATGATACTTTTGACGGATGGAACTTAAAACCAAAACCCAATCGGTTTTTTACCAGTTTTTTTAGTGTTAGTTATCAGTTCACCCTGGTCCATGCTGAACGCAGCCAATGGCACGTCTTTTTCGGCTCCGGACTACATTACCGGGATGAAAGCGAACTGCTCAAAGTAGAAAAAATCACCTATAATCCGAAGATTAATACTATTGACTTTTATTACTTGCCCATTTTCCGCTACGATACCTTCCTGGATGCCAGTGTAATAGGAGGAATAAACTACCAGCGACAACTCAAAGAAACCTTGTCCATCGGATTAGTTAACCGGGTGATTTATTTTCCCAAGAGTAAGCAGAGCTTGTTGAGCATGAATGTAATGATTACAAAACAATTTTGATGGTAGCAGTCCAGTTTATGGTATTTTGGAGTAGGTCTGGCCATGTCATATTAGTCTAAAAAAAGCTGATTTTCCGACCTTTCTGGAAGATGATCAGGCAGGTGTGTGGCCCGTCAAGCAATAATTTATTGGGCTATCGAGGCAATAAATTAGCAAAAATTCGTTTTAAGCTTAATTTATTTTCCGCATTTTTGCCTCATTATTAACTATTAATTAAACTATGAAAGTATTTAAGTCAGTAATTTTTGCAAGCCTGATCCTGGGCTTGGGTGTTTTCGCCAGTTGTAAACAAGGTGGTGAACAGGCTGCCAGCGAAGGCACGTCTACCGAACAACCGGCTACTCCTGCTGCAGCACCGCACGGTGAAAGCAAAGAATACACCAGTGCCTATGTATGTCCGATGCATTGTCAGGGCAGTGGCTCTGATGCCGCTGGCAAATGCCCGGCTTGTGGTATGGACTATGTCGCTCAGGCTGATCACGTAAAAGATGGCCATAAGCATGGTGAAGACCACAGCGGTCATACGCATTAAGAAAAAACATCCCCTTCAGTGGGGTGATGCCATGAAAAAAAATAGTCAGCCCAAGGGCTGGCTATTTTTTTTACCCCAGAAATTAAAAAACCGCTGCAAAATGGGATTTGCAGCGGTTGAGGTTAAAAAGTTAAATGATGGAAACGCGCTGGATTAGGGTTTTACCGCATGAGATCTTACGCGATTGCCAACATAGAACGTGACGTCAGCTTCTGCGCTATCCCAGTTCTGTAATTTAAAACGGTACACTCTGCCGGGCACCAAATTCTGGTTGTAGGATGTGTTGGATCCATCATTGATCTGGCAGGTGACAGCGTCGGATTCTTCCAGTTGACGCGTATCAACCACCACATAAGAGCCGTGCTTGCTGATTCGGGGGAAACGCATAGTACGCGTGGCGGCCGGATCGATAAATATAGCCGATTTGTCCAGATGGATCGCCTGCGTATGAATAACGTTGGTGGTTTCGAGGTCCAGTGAATATTCACCGGAGCTTAGTTGCTTAAGGTTAAGCATTTTTACACCACCGTTTTGCTTGAGCGATTCCTGCCACACCAGTTCATGCCGGTTGTTCCACAATTTCAATGTGCCATCCGACGGCAAAAGTTCCGTATTGACCATAATGGTCGGTGTATGGGCAAAAGGCCCCGGGAAAATTAAGCGGCCGGACGTCTGCGCATGAGACGAAAAAGTAATTAAAAGGCTTAAGGTCAGAGAGGCTAAAGCATTTAATAAAATCTTCATATAAAAATTAAATTTGGTATGGTGCAAAGGTAATGGCGCGAAAACGGGCATTCCAGGTCATAATTGACCACATCTAATGCTATATTGACATAATAAGTTAAAAATGGATTAAAAAAGTGTTAATTTTGTACCAAATAAAATTATGAAAGCTTTATTGGAGAAGATTGAGCCAACTTTTGGGAGCTCATTCACCTTTCGCAAATTCCACAACCAGTTTTTGTTTAAAGACCCGGTTTGGCATTTTCATCCGGAATACGAAATCGTGTATGTATCCAATGGGCAAGGCAAAAGGCACATCGGGAATCACATCTCCTATTATAAACATGGAGACCTGATTTTTTTAGGGCCCAACCTGCCACATTTTGGGTTTACCATCGATACGCCGGCCGGGCATACGGAAGCGGTGGTACAAATGCGGCCGGATTTTTTAGGTAGTCAGTTTATCCTTAAGCCGGAAATGCAGGATATCAAACGGTTGTTGGAGCGATCGCACAGCGGCTTATCCTTTTCCGGGCAAACCCGTCACCAGGTGGGCCGTCAACTCTTGGATCTGTGTGAAGCCTCGCCTTTTGAAAAATTGCATGGCCTTTTGCATGTACTTAATCAACTGGCACTCAGCACCGAATACGAAGATTTGCATGCGAACGGATTCACTTTAGAGGTGATGGTGGAGGATGAAGAGCGCATTCACCGGGTGTATAAATATGTGCAAACCCATTATCAGGACGAGATAACTTTAGCAACGGTAGCCCGGGAAGCTAATTTGACTATTCCGGCCTTTTGCCGTTTTTTTAAAAAATTGACCAACCAAACTTTTACCAATTTTGTCAACGAATTTCGGGTAGCTAATGCCTGTAAATTGTTGCAGGATACGGACCGCCTGATCAGTGACATTTGCCTGGAATGCGGTTTCCAAAACTTAGCTCATTTTAATAAACAATTCCGGCGCATCACCAACAAAACGCCTACCGGATTCAAAAAGGAATCCCGGCCGGTTATCCATCTGCCGATGGAGGTTATGGGGTAAACTCAGTAGTTTCAGGTGGTTAAAATGCCAGGCAAAATTTGATCTCAGAATATATATTTGTTTATTTTGACATATTTGGAATAATATTCTTTAAGTTAATTTAGAAACCAGGCGTATTTCGGGTGCCCGGGTGGCATTTAAAAAACCAGTGTTCTGGACTATTGATTGTTAACACCGGGTTAAATGAGTCAAGACAGTGGGGCGAAGGGAACCGTTGGAACGTTGGTGGGGAAACGGAGTAATAATGTTTTTTTTGACAAAATCCCTCAATTTCAATTATCTTTGCACCCTTATGAGAAAACTGGCCGGTTTAATCATTTGGGGTATAGTCTTCCTGGTAGCATGTAAAAGCGAGTTTGAGAAAATCAGAACCAGCAATGACCCTCCACGTATCTATAAACAAGCGCTGACTTATTACCAGGATGGTGATTATCAGCGCGCCTTGACATTAATAGAGCTGGTGATCAACAATTACCGGGGCCAGAAGGAATACGAAGACCTGAATTATATGCTGGCGGACACCTATTTTAAGTTAAAGGATTATGAGCTGGCTTCGACCTATTTTAAGAACTTCGCCAATGGGTTTCTGAACAGTGCCCGCCGTGAAGAGGCAGATTACATGTCAGCCTACAGCCTCTATCTGCAGTCCCCCATTTTTCGACTGGACCAGGCAAACACCCTAAAAGCGATGACGGCGCTACAGGTGTTTATCAATAATTATCCCGAAAGTAAACGGGTGAGCGAGGTCACTAAACTTATGGACGAGTTGCGGGAGAAACAAGAGAGAAAGGCGTTTGACGAAGGGCTGTTGTATTTTAACCTTAAGCGACATCAGGCGGCTATTCATTCTTTTGAAAACATGCTCAAAGATTTTCCGGAGACCAAACGAGCTGAAGAAGCGCGTTACTATATTTTCCGTTCGGCCTATGATTATGCGGCAAACAGTATTGTAGACCGGCAGTCGGAACGTTATCAGGACGCCAGCAAAAAAGCCGAGGACTATCTCCGACGTTACCGTTCCGGTGATCGCACCAAAGAAGTTCAGGAACTCCAAAGGGAAATAAAAATAAAACTTAAGTCTTAAAACTATTATTACATGACAGATATCAAAGCAAAGGTCCAAAACGTCGACTCAAACGTCACCGCCAGGGATCTGAACGACATGTCCCAGCGCATGAATGGCAATATCTACGAAGCCATTGCCATCATTACGAAACGGGCTAAACAATTGTCCGTAGAGATCAAACAGGAATTGCATCAAAAATTGGAAGATTTTGCTGCTACCTCCGACAATATAGAAGAGGTTCATGAAAACAAAGAACAAATCGAAATTTCCAAATTTTATGAGCGGATGCCCAACCCCTCCATCATCGCAACCAATGAATTTTTAAATAACGAACTTTACCATCGTTATCTGGATAAAAGTGAACATCCGGATATAGAAGAAGATTAATGAGCGGCTTTCTGGCAGGCAAAAAAATTATTCTGGGTGTTACCGGAAGTATTGCAGCCTATAAAGCAGCCCTGCTCACACGTTTAATGGTCAAAAAAGGCGCCGAAGTAAGGGTGATCATGACTCCGGCCGCTAAACAATTCATCAGTCCGCTCACTTTAGCGACCCTCAGCAAAAACCCGGTGTGGGTAGACCTAATGGACGAACACACCTGGCACAATCATGTGGAATTAAGTCTGTGGGCAGACCTGATGGTGGTAGCCCCAGCTTCGGCCAATACCTTAGCTAAATTAGCCACCGGGCAATGTGATAACTTGTTGCTCGCCACCTATTTGGCCGCCCGGGCCCCGGTATGGGTCGCTCCAGCCATGGATGTAGATATGTATCATCATCCTGCCACACAGAAAAATCTACAAACTTTAAAAGACATAGGCCTGCGGGTGTTACCCGTAGGGCACGGCGAACTGGCCAGCGGGCTGGAAGGCGATGGACGTATGGCCGAACCGGAGGAACTGGTGACTTATCTGGAACAACATTTTCGCACTTCTAATACTCTGGCGGGAGTAAACGCTTTGGTCACCGCCGGACCTACTTACGAACCCCTGGATCCGGTGCGTTTCATCGGAAATCATTCTTCCGGAAAAATGGGCGTGGCCATAGCTCAGGAGCTGGTGCAACGCGGCGCCTTAGTAACCCTGCTCCTGGGCCCGACGAAGACGACGTTGAATCTGGATGGGATAAACGTCATCCGGGTAGAGACTGCCGAAGAAATGGGAGCCGCTGCTGTCAAACATTACCCACATTGCCAGCTAGCTATGTTAGCTGCTGCCGTAGCCGATTATAAACCGAAAGAACGCCAGGCTCAAAAAATTAAAAAAACTGCGGGAACTCTGGTTATCGAATTGGAGAGAACCATGGATATCGCCGCTACACTCGGCCAGTTAAAGCAGCCTGGCCAAATCAACATCGGTTTTGCCCTGGAAACCGAAGATGAAGAGATGCATGCCCGACAGAAAATGACCCGCAAAAACTTTGATATGATTGTATTAAATACCCTGAACGATCCGGGCGCTGGTTTTAATCATGATACGAACGCCATCACCATTTTGAGCCCGGACAATAAAAAAGAAAAATTTGAGTTAAAATCCAAGCAGGCGGTGGCCCGGGATATAGTGGACCGGGTGGAACAACTGCTAACCAAATAATTCAAAACCGATGCGTTTTATTTTACTCTTTTTATGGTGTGCATGGTCGGTGACCACTGTGGCTCAAGAATTAAATGCAACCGTGCGAGTTACCACCCCAAAGCTACAGACGACCGATCCGCGTATATTCCGCACCTTGGAAGCGGACCTTACTGATTTATTGAATAATACCTCCTGGACCCAGGATCGATTTGAAACCAATGAGCGCATCAACATGACGGTTAATTTTGCCATCACCAGTGAACTGGGGGATAATCAGTTTAAAGCCACCATGAATGTCCAATCACTTCGCCCAGTCTTTGGCAGTGACTATCAAACCTCCATGTTTACCTTTCAGGATAAAGAAATAACATTTATCTATCTGGATGGTCAGCCGTTGCGTTACGCACCCAATGTTTTTTCGGATAATCTTACCGCTGTCATCTCCTATTATGCATATTTGGTGATTGCTATGGATTACGATTCTTTTGGGCTTTTTTCCGGGGATCCATATTATGCGGCGGCCCAAGAGATCATCAATACCTTGCCCACCGGTTACAGCAATGATCCGGGCTGGACGTCCATTGGGCGTAATAAAAACCGTTATTGGCTAATCGAAAACATGCAGAGTGCGCGTGTAAAGGGTTTGCGTAAGGCTATTTATGACTATCACCTTCAAAGCCTGGATGTCATGCATAAAAATTCTGCCGGCGCCAGGGATGTGATGTTAAAATCTATCGAACTTTTGGAGCAGGTCAACACCAGTTACCCGAATTCGATGGTCCTTTCTCTTTTTTCAGGGACCAAGGCCAAGGAAATTGTTGACATCTTCGCCAATGCCTCCAGCCAACAAAAATCACGTATCTATCAGATTATGACCAAGATAGATCCTTCTAACTCCCAACAATACCAAAATCTGACCCGGTGACCTCCCGACTGGCTATTTTTGCTTCGGGTGGCGGCTCCAATGCCCGGCGCATTATCGAATATTTTAAGGCGGACCCACACGTAGAGATTTCAGTCCTGGTTTGTAACAACCCACAGGCCGGTGTGCTTAAAGTGGCCATGGACCATCAGGTACCATTTATTCTGATTAATAAAGAATCCTTCTATAAATCAACCCAATTGTTGGAGCAGCTGCAATACCGCCAGGTGGACTGGATTATTTTAGCCGGTTTTTTGTGGTTAGTTCCTGCTTATTTGCTGCAAGCATATCCTGATCATGTGGTCAACATTCATCCTGCCCTATTGCCTAAATATGGTGGAAAGGGTATGTATGGACATCATGTGCATGAAGCGGTGAAAGCTGCCGGGGAGAAGGAAAGTGGGATGACCATCCACCTGGTAAACGAACACTATGACCAGGGTCGGATACTTTTTCAAGGGCGTTGTGACCTCACGCCCGGGGACACCGCCGAGACCATTGCAGCCAAGGTGCTGCAGTTGGAGCACCTGCATTATCCGCGCGTCATCGATAGTTTAGTTAATAAAAATTAGTCCCTTACCACTAAAACCTTGACCAAAAATGGTAAAATATTAGTGTCATGTCGAGCGGCGGAGACATCTCTAACATACATAAAAATATAATAAAATTATAGATTACTGCGCACGATATTAATTATGTTGAAGGACCCTGAAGGGGTTCAATCTTTATAATGTCAACCGGCCATGCATTTTATACGACCCCCTCGGGGTCGCATGGGTACTAATAGCAATTTTTTTTCTACAAATATTTGACCCGTTCCGGGTCATGAAATACATCTGTGTAATTTCGGCGGTAGTGAAGTAACTTATTATGCGCATAAATAGATTTCTCCGCTCGCTGTAATATTTCAATTCCATTCTGCACAGTAAAATTAAATTTCGACTTGTCATAACCATAATCCCTGCTCGGTCGAAAAGACAATAGAGAGTGATCGGTCATGAGGCACTTGTCATTGGCA
>JAYRWN010000160.1:0-9443 GCA_041917975.1 Saprospiraceae bacterium
AATCGAAGAATCAATCTTAGTATTAACAGGCAAGTGCCATGCCCTCCCTCGAACCTGAGCTTTAGATTATGGTAGGTGCTTAATTTAATTTGTTCACCCACGTACGCATTTCGACGATGAACCATAAATAATAACTTTTCATCCAGGACCAGATAACTGTGTCCTCAAAGCTAAGCATATTTTTCAGGCTCTGAATATTTCTAAATTGAGCAAAACCAATAATAGCTGATCATCTTCCTACACGCCAGCCTTTGTTTTAGTTTATTTCTTTTCCGGATTTTAGTTTTTCGATCACCTCCGTCATCGTCTTCCTCTGTTGATCGGTAGTGGCCATACTAAGCGCTTTATTGGCCGCTTCCAGAGCTTTATTGGTATCGCGATTGGCCGCATATGAATAAGCCAATCCACCGTGAATAGCATAGTTATCACCCCATTTATTTTTACCTGCCAGCATGATTTCCAGAGCTTTTGTGGCGCGTTGTTGTGCGATCAGGCTACGGGCGTATGTTGTGTATTGATTGGCATTGGCCATAGCTAAAGCTTCAGTCATGACAGAATCGACTTGATTGATAGAGTTCATTTTTTCATAGATGGTCGCCAGGTTACGCAAGGTAAAATAACTTTTTTGGCCATTGAACCCATTAATCGCCCGGATACTCCAGGCTAAGCCTTCTTCCAGATACCCCTTAGCGGTGGCAAATTGAGCCGCTTGTACTAAATTATTGCTGTTAAAGCCCTTTTGACTTTTTACTTCCTCGCGCAGCCGCTTCATCACCGTTTGATTTAAATCCACGCTGACCCGGAATGGAATAGATAATTTTTCCCACATCAAAGCGATGGTACACCCATCATCCCGGTGTTCGGTAAATTCAAATTTTAACCACTCCACATTTTTTTCCAACTTTATCGGTTTCACGACTATGCGTAAAGCATCGTTTTTCTCTTCGTAATAAAAAACTTCCCCACGCATCCACCGTATGTGAGAAAATCAACACACAGCTGTCTGGCCAGTAAGCCACATGAAGTCCATAGGTACCGGCAGGTAAAGGTCTGGCTTCCACATATACATCATGCTCAAAAGTGATTAAGGTGTTTTCATTAGCTCCGGCCCGCCAGGGGCTATTGGCCCGGCCGGTTAAAAAATTGGATGTACTAAATCCTTCAGTAACAACATTTCCCCATACTTTTCCTTCCCTACCACCAACATCCGGACGACTGTAGGCAATGGTGATACTGGTTATACCTATTTCTTCCGATATTTTCGCCCGCGGATTTCCGGCCACCGGTGGTACATCCATTTGGGCCATTAAATGGAAGGTCATACATAAAATGAGCCCAAATAAGTTCTTTTTCATAATCCTGAATTTTTTAAACGCTCTGCAGGGTTCATTATCCTGCAATAATAGATTAATATACGATCATTTTTGACCTAAAGTCAATACAGCAAAACTTTTTCTTTTAAAATTCATTTAATATTGTAATACTAAGAAAGAAGATTGCGCTTGTTTTGTCACTAAAATGTTCCGGTTTTATTGACGGTAATTTTCAATTAATTGACCCAAATATAATAATCAGTCTTTCACGCCCGAAAATTTAATAACATTTTATTCTCTTAAAAAGTAAAACGGTCCGGCAAAAGTTAAAATTGACCACTTTGGCTTGGGCCAGTAATTCCTGTCTTGGACTATCTGCCCATCCATGTTGCGTCATTAATTTCCTGCCAGCCAACTCAAACTCCCGTAAAAAAGCGCTGCTGTGAAGGCTCCGAAGAGTCTGATCAAGCGCGAATGTGCATCCACGTGAAATCCGGTTATAGTCCCCATTAAAAATCCAATATTCACCCCCCAAAGCCGACCGTAACTTCTTTATCATTGCCGGGCAGAAATGAAAGCAGGGCCGGTATAACCAGTAAATAGAACTAAGTGATTAAGTTCTGGATGAAATATAATCCGCTATGTTTAATTTCTAATCCGAAAAAGCCGCTTCCAAGAGGATATAAGCAGAACCGTCCGCCAGTTCCACCTCGCTGCGAAAAACAAACACATCTCCTGCCGCTTATTCTCCGACTTGTAATCGCATTTCCTGATTTAATTCCTGCAAGGTTGCATTAAGGGCAATGGAAAGTAGTCTAATTCGCTTTCTTTAAAATCCGATTGACCAAAACCTTTCCAATTTTTTTCAGCCCATTTATGACCACCGTTTGAGGTGAGTTATCGCAAAACGACAAAAACATGCGATATTCTTTAATTAGTTTTCCAGTTTGAGTGTGGCAAATATAATTTCAAAATGGATAGCCAAACTTATTTGGCTGAACTAACTATTTGGTCATCCAGGTCAATTAAATTTGCTCAAGCAAATATTTCCGTGAAAAATTCTCAAGAATTTATTGCTAAGGTAATAGCATATAACGCACCATTCATAAATCATCTTATATCTTGTTAATAAATAACCAATAAATCCAGTTACTAAAAAATAAATTGTCATATTCTGGTCTTTTTTTCTCATATTATGATAAATAAAAACACCGAAAAGTAATACTCCGCTGCTCCATGATCTATTATTGTTGGCTGAAATTGCTATTTATTGCCTCGTTATAGTTTATGTGGAAAAATTACTGGGATTAAAATCACATCAGATGTACTAAAACCGTTGTCTTATCATAACGAAAAGCTTAGTGATAACCATGGAAACAGAATGGCCGGTAGAAATATGGCCCTCTTTACCGGCAAAGCATAGTGAGGAAGAAATTATCTATCATCGTCTGGACGAAACCACATGCCTCATTTTATTGCGGGTCAGTGCCGATACCTTCAAGTTAACAAACATTCAATTGCCTTTTAACTTATGGTTTGATTTTAACTCAGCAGTCTTTTTAAAATTTACTCGCCAGACCTATTTACTGAATATGAATAAATTTTTATTCACGCCAAATGATCAATTCGTTGAAGGGGAAGTTATAACTAAAAAAGACGGATGGCTTATGGCAGTCAAATTACCACCAGCTTACCTTAAGTTACTCTTAAATGGAAAAACGTGGGCCAACCATATCTTGCCTAATACACTTCTGGATTACACGCCAGCACTTCAGGATCATTTGGATAGTATTAAAGAACAACTCGCATCAACTCATTCTGATCAGGAAATCATCCGTTATGCCATCATGGCTATCTTACACGAATTTCGTAAAGTTATTACTGCAATTTCCAATGACATAGACCGCTTACCGGCCAAAAAAAGAAGCACTCGTGAAGAGCTCTATAGTCGGCTCTGCCAGGTTAAAGACCATATATACACTTTTTACAACCAATCCATAAAACTGCATCATTTATCACGCATCAGTTTCCTCAACCCCTATTACCTGATCAGGGAATATAAAAACATGTTTGGATTATCTCCAGGTCAAGCCATCATCGAACGGCGATTGGAGGTTGCATATGAATTAATTCAACATACTGATAAATCCATTACCCAAATTTGTCATGAGGTGGGCTATAACGACATCAGTAGTTTCAGCAAGTTATTTAAGTCCAGGTATGGGAAAGCACCCATACATTATAGACTTGAATAGGTTGATTAATGTATTACCTCTTCTTCAGTAATCAGCCGGTTTAAATTCAGGCGCATGTGAAATTTCCGGGCTTGTAAAGGAGACAATTTAAAATAGTCTTTATATAATTTACTGAATGAGCTCAAGTCATGGTAGCCAACGGCATAACAAATTTGATTAACTGGTTGCAGCGTATTTAAAATCAGGCTATTTGCTACTTCCATCCGCCGCCGGATCAAAAATTGTCCGGGAGATACGCCAAAGTAACTTTTAAATGCGCGCAACAAATAATATGAATTTAAATAACTGGTTTTAGCCAACAGGTCTAAGCTGATGTTTGTTGCATAGTTGCTATGAATAAAATCTTTGGCTATATGCAGGCGTCTATACAATTCTTCCCGGGTGCTTCTTTTTTTGGCTACAATGTTGTCTACTTCTCTGGAAGTACGCACAGATAATTTCATTAAGTCTGCTAAGAGTTGATGTACGGTTTCTTCGGCAAGCAGATCCATTTGCTGCATGGAAACCAATTGACGCAGTCGCTGTAAATGCAAGGTAAAATAATCGGTCCGGGGATACAACCGCAACATAAACTCCGGAAAGACATAAGGAACTTCCAGATTATTATCTATCAATTGAGCAGCGCTTGCTGCGATGAGGTTTACCGCGGCTAATTGAGCCTGAAGGTTAAAGTTAATAGTGAGGGATTCAGCACACTCACCGTCACGGATATAACTCTCGTACCAGGTTCCTTCATTTAGGATTAAAAAGTTGTTCTGGTCCACCGTATATCTCCTGCCATCAATAATGTAATGTTCCTGACCACTAATCACCGTCTTAAGTGATAAAGGCGTCCAGTGTAAAGGATAATAGATGTTATTCGTCTGACAATTAATCACCACCAGAGCATTGGAATGATCCCGTTCCCAATTTTCCTGATTATAGATCTTTTCATGAGGATCCGGAAAAGATGTTACAAGCTTTAAAAAATTTGCAGTCATTGCATAGTAACTTTCCTATCCAAAATAAACGCTGAAACCCAAAAATCGCTGTCCACAAACTAACCGGCGAATTATGTCTTTCCATGATTTATATGTATTATATATTCTTATTATGCGTATTATATTCTTTAGTAATACTTTAATTGCCAAACAACTCATAACTTTCCGTTCAAATTAAAAAATAATCAATTTTAGCCCATTTTAGTTTGGTCCGAGGTAGATGTAAACCCTGGGCAAACGATTATTTTCGCTACATAATCAAGGCAAATGAAGTACATATTATGGCCAGTATTAATGATTTTATCAGTTTGGGTAACAGCACAAAATCAGGGGAATCCCTGTGACCAACCCAAGTTGCACGAGTTTGATTTTTGGATTGGTGACTGGAACGTATATAAATACGGCACGGATACACTGATCGGTTATAACACCATTACTCCGGTGGCCGGTGGTTGTGCTCTACAAGAAAACTGGCGCAGCGCTATCGGGCCCTCAGTTGGTACAAGTCTTAACAAATATGCCTTTAGTCTGCAAAAATGGCAACAGATGTGGGTCGACAATTCCGGGCAGACGCTGCAACTCAGTGGACAATATATGGATGGCAAAATGGTGATGAGCAATGAACAAATAAGTCGTGATGGAACACGAAAAATAAATAACCGGATATCCTGGATAAACATGCCGGACGCTTCCATCCGGCAACTCTGGGAGCAAAGCACCGATGACGGGCAATCCTGGACAGTGGTCTTTGATGGGTGGTACAAAATGAAAGGGTAATAAAATTTTGAATAATTAGGAATTAGTTCCTTACCACTAAAATGTTGACCAAAAAATGTCAAAATAATTAGGGTCATGTCGACCGAAGTGGAGACATCTAACTTACGTTCAATAGATTTCTCCATTCGTAATAAATAGTTTATTCTATTTTAATTGAGTATACGGTGAAGGATACGATTCTAATAAAATTATCGGCAGACTCAGTGCCAATGACAAGTGCCTCATGACCGCTCACTCTCTATTGTCTTTTCGACCGAGCCGGGATTATGGTCATGACAAGTCGAAATTTAATTTTACCTGTGCGGAATGGAATTGAAATATTACAGCGAGCGGAGAAATCTATTTTATGCACGTAATAAGTTACTTCACTGCAGTTGATTTTTTAATTGAGAATCGAAGGTAAAGGCACCGATGTGCAAAACACTATTCGAGTTGTCAGTCACCTCCAAGGTATTACTTCGTTTTAATTTATGAGACTCCTTGTCATTTTCCACTGGGTTATTAGATTTCCTAATATAAAGAAATCGAAAAGACATTGGTTATTTTTTTATCCTGTTAGTTTCGGCTGGTTCAGCATAGGGACTTGTTTTATTGAGGTAACCTCTGGGGGAGGGAATAATCCATACCTTCTGTGAGTTCACGATTGATGAGTTTATCAAAAACTTCGATGGTGATCTTAGTGATCAGGAAGACCTGCGTTTTTCCACGAATGTTGTTTCCTTGATAATAATTTTCCGATAAATCATGATAAGATGCTAAAAGTAAATTCTGCCGGAAATCCGATAGCCAGTTATTAATTGATTCCATGCGGATTTCATCTGTTACACCGTCGGTATTATTTATAATTCTGGAATTATCGGTTTGTATAAATTGCTCAAATACTTCCATATATACCGGATAGTTATTAAATATCTCGTACTCCTCAAATATCTTAAATAAAGCCAAAAAGATGTAGGTTGAATAATCCTTAATCTCATTGGTTAGGGTTTTGTTGGTCAGGATAAGTAACAACATTTGTAACATATTAGGTTGCACCTGCTGCAGATGATCAAGTAAATTCTCCATATTTTTTTGATCATTCAACCATCTAAAACGCTCAAAATAAAGTTGCAGTTTAACGCCCGAAAAAATCACTGGATTATGTATGCTCAGGTTCTCAAATTCTACACGAGTATTGGTGCCGGTATGAAAACAAGCTGAAATTAATTGCTGATCTGCGGGATAGTGCGTCTTTTTGTAATCCACCAATAACTGAAAAAGATCATTATCGTGAACATTTAATTTTTTGAACCAGGGGTATCTTTTTAATTTGTTGTTGATGTTTTCGTATACTGGTATGGTGTTTAGTGGTGCAATGCCAGTTATAGAAAAATTCCAGGCTTCCTTAGCCAGAGCTAAAATTAGATTTATTTGCTCCGTGGTTATCAACCGGCCTTTTAGGAAAACCTCATTAACCATGGCATTTATGGCATCTGAATATTTCATGGTGCTTAATTACTAACAGGATTTGATCTAAATTTAAGGTAAAGCCATAATTTATTTTATTTGGCACCCAATGGTTATTGTTTTTCGGTATACAAATGAATATTCGGTGACACAATTTACGAGGCATGGCATGTAGTATGGTCAAAAACTTACACCACTGGCAAATTACCCCCGGCCAATAAAAGGCATTCGCGTAGCCATGACCGTCATAAACTGAACATTGGCCTCCAAGGGCAGTTCTGCCATATATAACACGGCATCGGCGACATGACGAACTTCCATCGTCGGTTCGATAGCCATGGAGCCATCCGCTTGAGGCATACCCGTTTTCATTGGTGCTGCCATGGCGGTATCCGCATTGCCGATATCGATTTGTCCACAGGCAATATGATATTTTCTTCCATCCAGGGAGGTGCTCCTGGTCAATCCGGTGATGGCGTGTTTGGAGGCCGTGTACGGTGCGGAGTTGGGCCGTGGTACCGCTGATGAAATTGATCCGTTGTTGATGATGCGTCCGCCCTGCGGGGATTGTTCCTTCATCATTTTGAATGCCTGCTGGGTGCAGAGAAAAGCCCCGGTCAGATTGGTGTCCAGAACCTTACGCCATTGGGCATAAGTGATTTCTTCCAGCAGGCCAGTAGTGGCTGTACCGGCATTATTAAACAGTAAATCCAACCGGCCAAAGCTCGCTCTGATCGCAGCAAACAGGTTCTCCACCTCCTCTGGCTGCGTGATATCGGTGGGCAGGATGAGCGTCTGCGACGTAGGGACCCCGGCCAGTTGTGCCGTTTCTTCAAGTGCAATGCGTTTTCTTCCGCTGAGCGCCACGGCATACCCATGATTTAAAAGAGTTATGCTTACCGCCCGGCCTATTCCTGAGCCGGCGCCGGTGACCAATGCATATTTATTCATGTATAATTTTTATCAGAATAAAAACAAATTTGACATTCTTCTTAGTGTAGAAGTTCATCCGTAACAAAAGCATTGATGATGTCTTCTATCCGTTCATCTTTTTGGAAACCTAATTTTTCAGCCAGGGAAGTATCAAAAAACGGCGGCCAGGTCAGCACGATCTTTTGGATAAATTCATCCGGCGTCCAGTCAATGAATGCGCTGGCCGCATATCCGGCTATTTTATCCAAAGCCGCGACCCACCGGCGAATCTGCACGGTCTGGCCCGGGAGGTTGATCATACGCCGGTAGCCCAGTTGTTTATTGGTCAGGGCCGCGGCATGGATCAGGTTGTAGACCACCTTTTTTGGAGAAAGAATCCAGACGTAGACGTCGTCGGATACCGGACAGACGGCCCGCAGGCCCTGTAAAGGCTCGCGGATCATCGAACTGACAAAGGAGGAGGTGGCGGCATTCGGTTTGCCCGGCCGTACGGCGATGGTGGGTAAACGCAGGGAACGGCCGTGGACCCAGCCCCGCCGGCTATAGTCATTGATCAAATACTCCGTCATCACTTTGTGGGTGCCGTAGGAACTCTGCGGCCAGGGCATAGTATCATCCAGCACCGTGGCTGCAGGATCCCCGCCAAAGGCGGCACAGGTGCTGCTAAAAACCAGGACTGGTACTTTTTTTAGCGTACGGATCAGCTCCAGCATACGCAGATTAGCATGTAGATTGACCTGCATACCCAGATCGAAATTTTTCTCTGCTTCACCGCTCACCACTGCCGCCAGATGGAAGATGACATCGGGGAGGCGCTGCAAAGCTTCCAGTATGATCTCCTCATCAGTAATATCTCCGGTAGTGTACTCCAGCAGAGGGTGCTCTACAGGTTGTCCGGGCCAATATTTATCCAGCAGCTGTATGGATGTAATATTCCCCGGAGAGCCTTGGACATTGATGGTTTTTTGGACCACCAATTGGGCCGCCAATTTTTGGCCTAAGAAGCCCCCTCCGCCTAAGATAAGTATATGCATTAAGTCAGTTTAAATTTCAGACTTAATATTAATAACTTTTTTTCTGATTACAGCTTTGCTGTCGATGCATAATCAATCACAAAGTGAACTGGGTAGTAGAATTTTACGCGGTGATAAAACCTAAAAGATAAGATTTCTCCATGCAAGTTGCTTTTATTACTGCCGGTGATATATTTGAAGCAGGGCCTAACCCATACACATGACGCCTCTAAGATACTACCGGCCATGATTTCACTCCGTAATTTTCGTCATCGGGAGTGCGATGTGCGGAATGGATTTTTTCCTGAAGACCGGGCCTTAATTAACCAGGTTAATGCTCTGCATGTCATCCAGGAGTCGCTTGGGTACAACTCCTTGAAAAACAACGATATAAGCACCTGCCTGGCTGATGGAAAAAATAAAGATACCTAAGTCTTCTGGATTTTCCAAGGAGATGGTAACTTTAAATAATAAAATATATCCGCAATAACTTGCGTGAATGAAGATGTTGTGGCCAATGAAAATAAATAGTCAAATGTAGCGTTCTGTATTTGAATAAAATAAAAATAATTACCGAACAGAGTTTTTATGGTTCATCGTCGAAATGCGTACGTGGGTGAACAAATTAAATTAAGCACCTACCATAATCTAAAGCTCAGGTTCGAGGGAGGGCATGGCACTTGCCTGTTAATACTAAGATTGATTCTTCGATTAATCCTTTCGTCC
>JAYRWN010000161.1:0-3742 GCA_041917975.1 Saprospiraceae bacterium
AGCCCCGGACAGGCATCAATGAGCGGCTGGCGCACTTTAGTGGCACTGCGCACCGTCAACGCCTGATAGTGCGGCAATTCTTTAATCAGATCTTCCTGGGCTATTTTTTTGGTGTCTACTTGAAATCCGGCTTCTTCTAATAATAATTTGCCGTCATCATCAATGCCATCGTTGGCCAGAATGCGAATCATACTCTTGAGGTTTTACGGTGCAAAGAAACGTAAAAACCCCATACCCGAACAAAAAGATTAGGCTTTTTTACCTGATGATGACTAAGATTATTGACCGCCTGAATGTGCAGCGTCCAATTCCTTTTTTAAGCGGGCGTTTTCCTCCCGCAACTGTTCATTCTCCTGCTCCAGTTCGCGCAACTGCTCTGTATAATCCGCAGTGTCATCCGATTGAGCATTGTTTGCATCTTTGAGTTTGCCGGTCACCAGGTGGCGTAAAGTCTCCAGCTTAAACATGTTCTTCAGATTAGTTAATCCATCCTCTCCACGGATGTAAGAAGCCACCAGCACGGTGAGAGGTATCAAAATAATTAAGACGATAAAAAACCTCAAACAACCGGTTGTCTTATATCTTGCTCCCATTTTTTGTCGCATTTTTATTAATTCAAAAATTAAAATTAACCCAACAAAATCAATAACCGAATAATTTCTACCGAATGACTCCTTTTATTGATCAAGGTGTATTTTCCGGACATTCAACAAGGTCTAATTAACCGAAGTTTTTGTTAGTCTCGATCAAAATGAAAATTTGGGCAGGTCACCTCACCGTCTACAGTTAAAGTAAATTATTACATGAATTTTAATTTGGTTCGCCAAATTTATTTGGCTGGCTGAAACTTAAATTCCTCTGATCAATCTAAACTAATTTAAAATTGACCAACCGAATTATTTTAGTAAAAATGGTTAAAGGCTTTATGAGTAAGACTAAATACCCAGATAAAATTTGCAAATTTATGATGCCGGCAGGCACAAAATTTTGGTAACATATCTTTCAGTAAAGGGTATCTAAATTTTCCCGGAAGTGATAACATCCCGATCTGGACCAAATTAAATTTGACCTGCGGATAATTTTATCAATAATGGTCAAGAATTTATTGCAGGTTGAATCCCCGATAAAAATATTATTCAACTGATCTGGCTCCACACTAAAACATCCCGGTGATGATCTAAATAATTGCGCAGTGGTTTATTGTAGGCCGACAAAAGGTCAGGGTCGCGCTTAAGGATGATTTGAGCTAGTTGACGGGCCGTCTGCAAAATGGGTGCATCTGCTGTAAGATCGGCTAGTTTGAATTCCATTTGTCCGCTTTGCCGGGTCCCTTCCAAATCTCCGGGTCCGCGCAGGGCCAGGTCTTCCTCTGCTATTTCAAACCCATTGTTGGTACGGCACATGATGTTGATGCGTTTGCGGCTCTCTTCCGAGATGTTAAATCCCGTCATCAAAATACAATAGGATTGGTTACCTCCCCGCCCCACCCGGCCGCGCAACTGATGCAATTGCGCTAATCCGAACCGCTCGGTGTTTTCGATGACCATGACGGTGGCGTTTGGCACATCCACACCCACCTCGATCACCGTGGTGGACACCAGGATTTGGGTTTTTTTAGAGATAAACCGGGTCATTTCAAAGTCCTTATCCGACCCTTTCATGCGCCCGTGCACTACACTGATCTGGTACTCCGGTTTAGGGAAATGAAACAACAGGTCTTCGTACCCCTGTTGGAGATTTTGCAAGTCCAGTTTTTCTGATTCTGCAATCAACGGAAACACCACATAAATCTGGCGCCCTTCTTTGATTTGTTCTTTCATAAAAGCCACCACCTGTGGGCGGGCAGCTTCGGTTTTATGGACGGTAGAAATGGGCTTTCGACCGGGCGGAAGTTCATCGATGACCGAGACATCCAGGTCACCGTAATAGGTCATGGCCAGGGTACGGGGTATGGGCGTGGCGGTCATCACCAGGATATGCGGGGGATACGGTTGACTTTTGGCCCATAAGCGTGAGCGTTGCTCCACCCCGAAACGATGTTGTTCATCAATGATGGCTAGTCCCAGGGTCTTAAATTCCACCGGATCCTCCAAGACGGCATGCGTGCCGATCAGGATATGCAGTTCACCCTCTTTAAGCCATTTGAGCACTTCTTTGCGCGCCTGACCTTTAATATTCCCGGTGAGAAATCCCACCCGCACGCCCAACCCTTCGACCATTCGCGTGAGAGAGGCATAGTGTTGATTGGCTAGAATTTCGGTCGGCGCCAACAGGCAGCTTTGAAAACCATTGTCCAGGGCGATCAGCATGGTCATTAAGGCAACCACCGTTTTACCGCTGCCTACATCACCCTGCAATAGCCGGTTCATCTGGAACCCTGAGCCCAGATCTTTGCGTATTTCTTTGATGACTCGTTTCTGAGCGCCGGTAAGGGTAAAGGGCAGTTTTTTTTCGTAAAAGGCGTGCACATAATCCCCTACTTTATCGAAGACATACCCTTTCGTGGCTTGCGCCCGTAGTTGTTTTTGGTGCAGCACATTCAGCTGGTGAAAAAACAATTCTTCAAACTTCATTCGGAATTTGGCTCGTTCCAACACCTCCTCATGTTCCGGAAAATGCAGGTTTTTAATCGCCGCATATCGCCCCATTAATTTTAGTTTGTCCAACAAATAGTCCGGCAACGTTTCCGGAACGGTTTGCTGATCTATTTTTTCCAGGAGGGCCTTGATCAGCTTTGCCCTGCCCCGGCTGTCCAGGCCACCGGCGTTCAGTTTTTCCGTACTGCTGTACACCGGCTCGAAAAGCGCTTTGGGCTGCCCGGCGATGACCCGTTCCAGTTCCGGATGAGCCATATTATAGCGGCCTTTAAAATAAGTCACCTTGCCAAAGGCGGTGTATTCAATGCCTGTGGGCATATTTTCCAGCCAATTCAAACCCTGAAACCAAATAAGTTCTAAAGTACCGGTTTTATCGCGCAACTGGCCTACCAAACGCTTTTGACGGCCTAGAGGTATTTTTTTTAACTCCGTCAAAACCCCTTTTACCTGCACAAACTGCCCGTCATCACGTACCTCCTGGATAGGAGTCACGATACTTTTATCCACATAGCGGAAGGGAAATCCCCCCAACAAATCTTCGAACGTATGGATGGCCAGCTCGGCTTTTAACAGTTCAGCCCGCTTGGGTCCAACACCTTTCAGGTATTCGATATTGGTTTGTAATATGTGATGTTTACTCAGCACGCAATGATTGAACAAGCGGTCACCAGAACAAAGATAAATGGATGGATTAGAATACCCCATCTAATCCAACTTCGGGACTAAACATTTATCACCAAAGAAAAAATAACCAAAAAGGCAGCCTTTTAGCTGCCTTTTACAATTGATTTTTCAGTTGTTTAATTTGAATTTTTACCTACCCTTATTTACACTTAATTGCATTGGTTACAAACCACGGCGTGGGCGATGAGCCACACCCCACCGCCATCCTGGTCACTTAAAGGGATGTTTACGGAGTACAAGTTTAGAGGAATGAAATCAGCAGCCTGATGACCATACTGCCCCGGAGCAATAGTGGTCGGCGTGCTATCCCCGGCATAAACATGAACTTCTTCCAGGCAATACCCCTCTTTAAGTTCATAAATTATGGTGGCATTTGTCCCATCCCAGGCTACTTTTAAGGCTCCTGCTTTTTGACCATTAGCGATTTTATTCAGCCCGGCGCCGGCCCAGAGGTCATAAAC
>JAYRWN010000162.1:0-8341 GCA_041917975.1 Saprospiraceae bacterium
ATCCACTTCTACTCCCACTCGACCTTCCTGTTCTACTATATCACACTTCTTTTTTCCTCCCCTTCTTTTTTAGTCCTGTAGCTCAGGTGGTTAGAGCGCTACACTGATAATGTAGAGGTCCCCAGTTCAAGTCTGGGCAGGACTACAAGTAAGTGTGAGTGAGAGTGAGAGTGTGTGGTGTGAATGAGTGAGGGTGTGAGAATGAGAAATTACTAGAAAATAACCACACTTAGCTTACCTTTACATGTAAATGAAAGCATTGACATGTTTGATTTTGAGAAACTGGACGTGTATACTAAGGTAGAAACGATTACCGAAAGTATATTCAGTCAAATTCTTAATAATCAAAAAATAGATCTTTACATCAAAGATCAATTGAAAAGAGCGACTCTGAGTGTGTTATTGAATCTTGCGGAAGGAACAGGACGTCTATCAATAACTGATAAACGCCATTTTTATGTAGTATCCCGTTCTTCACTTTATGAAGTTGTAGCCATCTTAAAATTACTGCAAGGACAAAATTTAATCCCAATCACAGTTTTTAATGGACTCTATGACGAGGCTGAGCAGATTAGTAAAATGCTACTTGCCATGATAAGAAAATAATCACACGCACACACTCACACGCTAACTCAAACTCTAACTCCTCCACGGGGGATTAGCTCAGCTGGCTAGAGCACTAGCTTTGCAAGCTAGGGGCCAAGGGTTCGAATCCCTTATCCTCCACGGCCACTTAAAAAGGTCTGTTGTCATTTGCAACAGGCCTTTTTTAATTCTAGCATATAACACACAAATTAAAAAAGCCCGGTTAGAGCGACCAGGCCTTTGCTTAACTTTTAAAATTGATATTTTATAGTAACTCGGCGCTCATGGAGATTTCCACCGCACTCAGGGCTTTGCTCACCGGACAATTGGCTTTAGCATCCTCCGCCGCAGTCAAAAATTGCTCCTGACTCATACCAGGCACACAGGCTTTCAGGTCCAAATGAATATGGGTGATGGCACCGCCTTCCAGCGTTACCGTAGCCACAGTGGTGATTTCGTCCGGAACAAAACCAGCGTTGCCGATTACAAAGCTCAGTTTCATCGAAAAACAACCGGCATGGGCCGCAGCGATCAACTCTTCCGGGTTGGTTACCGCTTGTTGTTCTTCAGCCACAAAACGGGTGTGGTACGAAAAAGGTGTACTGTTTAAAATTCCGGTTTTAGTGGTCAAGGATCCGGTTCCTTCCTTGCCGGAACCTTTCCAGTTGGCGGTGGCATGTCTTTTCATTTTGAATTAATTTTTTTCTTAAACAATGGTGTACCGGATAAGTTTTTAATTTCACCTATATCTAGTTTATTAAGTATGCAGAAAATAGTCATCTACTTATCCTTATCCCTGCTCCATTTATTGGCTTGTACTTCTAATTCTAACCCGTCACCTGATTTACAACAAATCAGACAAGACGTCCAAAAGACGGAAGCCGCTTTTGCCGCCATGGCTAAAGAAAAAGGCGTGGGAGCCGCGTTCACCTATTATGCCGCCGAAGAGGCCGTCATCAGCCGCAATAATCGCCTGATCCAAGGCAAAGAGGCCATCAGTGCTTATTTTGCTCAATATTTTGACCCTGCAGCGACTTTAGAATGGACCCCGGAATTTGTGGAAGTATCTTCGAGTGGTGATTTAGCTTATACCTACGGGCCATACACGTTTAAAGTTAAAGATCCGCAAGGCCAGGAATCGGTAAATCAGGGCTATTTTCATACGGTGTGGAAAAAACAAGCTGACGGCAGTTGGAAATTTGTGTGGGATTAACGCGTCATATAGAAAATAAACATGAAAAGTATCCTCGTAACTGGTGCAAATGGAAACTTAGGTCAGGTCATTCTCGAAAAGTTGAGTCAGCAGGGCTACAATATCTATGCGCTCATAGGCTCAGGTGGTGATATTTCAGTCCAGGTAAAAGCCAAAGTCCGGAATATTTACCAGCTCGATTTATTAGACGAACAAGCTACCACCTTATTTATTAACGATATAACCCGGCAGGATCCCAAATTAACCACGGCCATTTTATTGGTGGGAGGATTTGTTATGGGTAACCTGATCAATACCACCAGTGCTGACATCGATCAGCAAATAGCTGTGAATTTTAAAACTGCATATCATGTAGTAAGGCCGCTTCTGGACCATCTGGCAACAACCGGAGAGGGAAGAATTATATTGATTGGTGCCAGACCGGCACTAAACCCGACAGCAGGAGAACCTATGGTGGCTTATGCTTTGAGTAAGGGCCTGCTTTTTCATCTGGCAGAGCTTATCAATGAACATGGGCGGAAAAAAAATATTACCGCTACGGTCATTGTTCCCAGCACTATTGATACGCTGGCTAACCGCAAAGCTATGCCTGAAGCTGATACGACTAAATGGATCAAACCGGAAGCCATAGCCGAATCCATTGCTTTTTTATTGACCGACCCAGGTATGACTTTAAGGGAAGGTGTTCTAAAACTGTATAACCAAGCTTAGGGCTAAAGGGAAACAAATATTTAGATCCGGTTTACTTGATATAGCGCAGAATTTAATATCCCAACTTTATTAAGCAAATGTTGCCAGGAGACGCGGATGACCCCCAGACCATAGGTAACGCTGCGCTTAAAATTGATCGAAGAGGCTTCCTCGAAGTATTTGGTCGGGCAGGATATTTCTGCGATAGGAAAGCCATGGTAGATAATCTGGGACAACATTTCGTTGTCAAAGATAAAATCATCTGAATTCTGTTTAAAATGGATGGTCTCCAGAACTTGTCGGCTGAAGGCACGATACCCGGTATGGTACTCTGAAAGTTTGGCGTTGATGAGCAAATTTTGTCCGGCAGTAAGTAATCGATTGGCCACATATTTATACAACGGCATACCTCCCTTTAAGGCCCCTTTACCTAAAATGCGGCTACCCAGTACCACGGCGTAAAGCTCTTCACCGATAATATTAACCATGGAGGGAATAAGTTTGGGCGTGTACTGATAGTCCGGGTGTAACATGATGATGATGTCGCCACCGAGGTCTAGCGCTGCTTCATAGAGTGTTTTTTGATTGCCGCCGTATCCCTTGTTTTTTTCATGCTCCAGGATATGGCGTATGCCTAACGCTTTAGCAACTTCTATGGTATTATCCTTACTGTTATCATCACACAGAATTACTTCATCCACCAGGTCCAGCGGAATCTCATGGTAGGTCTGGGCCAATGTCTTGGCGGCATTATAAGCAGGTAATACGACGATAACTTTTTGTTTACGGTACATGTTATTCTTCCTCTTGCTTAGCTTCAGTATCACCAGGGGTAAGCAACTGACGTTCTTGCAGAAAAGAAAACCATTTTAGCACCTTTTTCATATCTCCAATATGCACGCGATCCTTATCATAATCCGGAAGAATCACTTCGAAATATGCGCTAATATGCTGATTGGACTGTTGGATGATGGTTAAAGGATTATGATCCGTCAGTTTCGTTTGCATAACCGCGAATATTTTATCTATTTCCACCGGATCATCGTAGGTAAAAATAGAGACAGAAGCCAGGGGAGTAAAAGCATGCTCCCGCACGGAGACAAATTTCCGGGAACCATTGTCCATATCTTCGATAATCAATCCATTGCTGCGAGTAGCAATTAGATTGTATAATCCTGGCAATCCACTGACAGCCACCACTTTTTCTAAATTCATTTTCTAGGTTTTTTCAAAAATTCAGCAAATGTTCACAATCTTTTTTTAATCTGAAATTAGCCAGAAACATTTTTTCCAAGCTCCCTGCAAAAGGCACCGGGGTATCCAGCCCGGCGGTACGCATTACCGGGGCATCCAGATAGGCAAACAAATGCTGTGCAATGTAAGCTGCAATTTCCGCACCAATTCCACCGGTGAGCGTATCCTCATGCAGCACCAGTACCCGATTAGTCTTTTTTACCGAGACAGCTATAGTGTCATAGTCCAGTGGAAGCAAAGAACGCAAATCAATGATTTCCAGGTCCCAATGAGTTTCTTCTACTAAATCCAGAGCCCACATTACCCCCATGCCGTAGGTAATGATGGTAGCTTGTGATCCGGATCTGACTACAGCGGCTTTACCTATATCTACGGTATAATAATCATCCGGAACCCATGCTTTTAATTTGCGATATAACGCTTTATGCTCAAAGTACATCACCGGATTAGGATCGGCAAAAGCGGCCAGCAGTAGTCCCTTTGCGTCATAGGGATTAGAGGGGTACACTATTTTTAAACCGGGAGTATGAAAGAACCAGGCTTCGTTACTTTGTGAATGAAAAGGCCCGGCTCCGGTTCCAGCTCCACAGGGCATCCGGATCACTACATCGGCCCGGCCGGCCCAACGGTAGTGTACTTTGGCCAGGTTGTTGACGATCTGGGTGATACCGCAACTGACAAAATCGGCAAATTGCATCTCCACCATACTCTTAAAGCCCTGTAAACTCAATCCCAAAGCAGCTCCAAGAATGGCGCTTTCACATAACGGTGTATTGCGTACACGTTCCGGGCCATATTGCTCCACTAACCCTTCGGTGATCTTAAACACCCCACCGTATCCGCCTATGTCTTGCCCCATCAGTATTAAATTAGGATGCTGTTCCATGGCTTGGCTCAAACCGGCACTGATGGCATCTATATAACGTTTCTCCGCTCCATGGCTACTGGCAGGTATTATTTCTCGGGCAACAACCGGTGAATATACCTCGGCTACTTCCGTTTCCGGTGTACTGCTTACATCAGGTTCATCATAAACCTTGTGCAATTCTGCTTCGATATAGTGTTTGATCTGATGGTGCTCTTGATGAAGAGTTTCTTCAGTGATTAGTCCTTCTTGGAGCAGAAATGCTTCGAAATTGCTCACGGGATCTTTTTCTGCCCAGGCTGCGATGAGCTCAGGAGGTACATATTTTACCCCTGAAGCTTCCTCATGCCCGCGCATCCGGAAGGTCATACATTCTATTAACACCGGTCGCGGTCGATCGCGTAATTCTTGGGCGTAATAATTGATGGTGTGGTATACTTCTAAAATATTATTACCGTCTATAGTTAGAGACTCCATGCCGTAGCCCACCCCTTTGTCGGCGATTTGAGCACAACGAAATTGTTCCTCTGTAGTGGTCGATAAGCCATACCCATTATTCTCCACAATAAAAATAACCGGTAAATCCCAGACCGCAGCTACATTCAATGCTTCGTGAAATTCGCCTTCACTGGTCCCTCCTTCTCCGGAGAAGGCGACACATACTTTTTTCTCTCCTTTTAGCCGGTAGGCCAGAGCAACCCCATCAGCCACAGACAATTGCGGGCCTAAATGCGAGATCATCCCGATAATCCCATATTCAGGCGCTCCAAAATGAAAAGAACGATCTCGGCCTTTCGTAAAACCACCGGCTTTGCCCTGCCACTGGCTAAACAGTGTGGACAATGGAATACCACGAGCTGTAAATACGCCCAGATTGCGGTGTAAGGTAAAGATGTACTCCGTTGGATCAAGGGCTAAAGTGCTTCCTACGGCTATCGCTTCCTGACCTATTCCGGAAAACCACTTGGATATTTTACCTTGCCGGAGCAGGGAAAGCATTTTTTCCTCTATTAAGCGGGGCAGTAATAGCTGCCGGTGCAGGTTTAATAAAACTTCATCGGGCAGATCTGCACGATGATAGCGAATGACAGGTTTGTCTAAGGAATCCATAAGATATGTTTCTCCACCACAAGATAAGGGTGATCATTGGCCATTGTTAAAAAGATTGTCCAGGAATTTTTTTAACCCTTCATTCTTGCGCCGCTCGCGACGGGCTTGACGACGTTCTTTCGGAGGGAGTTTGCTGATAGAGTCTGGCTCCAGGTATTCCCCTTCGTTTTCAAGAGTCAAAGAATCTAAAGGAAAAGGCTGCCAATCCGGAAGAAAGTCATCACAATCCCAATCATAAGAATAAGCATCGCTTAACGCATTAAAATACTGACCGCTGTACTTCCCCTTACGGGCGGCTTTCTGAAAAAACATCGCCCAGATTGGCAGAGCAGTGTAAGCACCCTGACCTTGATTCAGGTTGCGAAAGCGCACTAATGGCGACTCTCCCCCTACCCATGCTCCGGCTACCAGCCCGGGATTAAACCCTATAAACCAGCCGTCAGCATGAGACTGGGTTGTGCCTGTTTTGCCAGCTAAGTCACCAGGAACAGCATACGCAGAGCGGGCCGCGGCTCCAGTACCACGGTTGACCACATTTTCCAGCATGTGGGTTAAGGCCACGGCATGCTCTTCCAGCATCGCCTCAAAACTGCCGGCAACCGGTGCTTTATAGATTTCATTACCGGTATAATCCTCTATTTTTATCAGGTAATGCAACTTCCGGCCCAGCCCTTTATTAGCAATGGCCTGATACATTTGTACCATCTCCCATAAGGAGCATTCCGCGGTACCTAAAAATAAAGATGGTACTTTAGGTAGCGCAGATTCGATACCTAACCGGCGTGCCAGTTGCCGCACCGAATCCACCCCTAGTTCCATCCCCAGGGCTACAGTAACCGTGTTGACCGACTTGGCTAAGGCACCTTGTAAAGAATACATGCCGCCATAATTTTCATCGGCGTTGCCTGGTGCCCAATTGTCATATTCCGGATAGGTAATAAGTTGATTATCAAAATAATCACATGGACTGTAACCGCTGATTAAAGCTTGACCGTAGACCACCGGTTTAAAAGCCGAACCTACCTGTCGACGCGCCTTGACGTGATCGTATTGAAAATATTTGGAATGACTCCCTCCTACCCAAGCCTTGATAGCCCCGGTCTTGACATCTGCTGCCAGAAAACCTGCTTGTAGCATACCAAAGTAATATTTAAGAGAATCCAGGGGAGTCCAGGTTTTGATCGTGGTACTGTCCCAACTGAATACCGACATGGAGCGGGGAGTGGTTAAAATTTGTTTTATTGCCACCTCAGAAAGTCCGGCGTCAGCGTATCTTTTATACACTTCGGTCTTAGGTAAAGCCTCCACCCAAAACTTATCTTCCATCCAGGGGGCGCCCTTGCGCCAGTGTTGGTTAAACTCCCGTTGCAAACGGGTGAGTTGTTTGACGACCGCCTGTTCTGCTGTTTGTTGCAGATCATGATCCAGGGTAGTGTATATTTTTAATCCGTCGGTATAAAGGTTATATTTTTTACCAGTGTCTTTTTCTATTTGAGCTAAGATCTCCAGCAATTCCAGCCGAAGGTGTTCACGAAAATAGGTGGCTGGACCGTCGTGATGGCCTTCCTGTACGTATTGGATAGTCACTGGCAGTTCTTGGAGCGAGTCCACTGAGGCGCTATCTAGAACATTATTTTTAAGCATTTGCTGGAGGACTACATTACGCCGTTCACGAGCCCGTTCTTCGTTTTGGGCCGGGTGATAAAACGTCGTAGCTTTCAGCATACCCACTAACAACGCCGCTTCTTCTGCCTTCAGATCTTCCAATGGCCGGTTGAATAATTGTTTAACCGCCGTTTTTATTCCATAAGCATTCCCTCCGAAAGATACTGTGTTAAGGTATAACGTGACAATTTCGCTTTTGGAGAAAATGCGCTCCATCCTACGGGCAGTGATAATCTCACGGAATTTATTGATGGGTAGAGCAAAAAACCAGTAGTTCTTGCGGGGAAATAAATTTTTTGCCAGTTGCTGAGTGATGGTACTTCCTCCTCCGGAAGACCTTTTTTGTAATAACAACGATTTTACGGCTACCCGCCCCCAGGAACGCCAGTCGATGCCCCGGTGCTGCATAAAACGTTCGTCTTCTGTGGCGATTAAAGCAGTAATCACATGGGGAGAAATTTCTTCGAAGGTGGCATTCGTGCGGTTTTCTATAAAGTATTTTCCGATGATTTGATTGCGGTCACCCATGACCAGGCTTGCTAAAGGATTACTGATTGACCTCAGTTCACTTTTATTGGGCAAGTGGCCAAATAGTCCCAGCCACACACAGAACAAGAGTAAAAGAAACCAAGCGACTATCCCTCCGGCGAAGTAAATACCATATAGCCCGGCTTTGCGGGGCGTCATGGTTTTCCATTCGTTTATCACCCATGTTTTAAACTTGTAATAATGAAAGATGATCTTCTCTTTAATAAAATGCAAGTTTTTCATGATTTTTGAAAACGCTCCGGAGATGGGTTTATTTTAATATGCTGCGCAGAATATCCGGTGAATGCAATTCACCAAAATTTTCCACATGCAGTTTTAAATATAAGACGACCTGGCCAAATAGTTGATGACGCAGCCCACCTTTATTCTCAATTTGCGTATAGCTAAGCCAGTCAGCTTGTAAATAATCC
>JAYRWN010000163.1:0-3199 GCA_041917975.1 Saprospiraceae bacterium
AGGTTTTATATTCCTGATTCAGGACGCTGGTTAAGCAGGGATCCGATTGAGGAAGAAGGTGGATACAATTTATACTCATTCGTTGATAGTGTCGGAAAACCTTCCTTATATCACCCTAATAATTACACCAATGCTTTTAATTACACGGCAAACAATCCTATTAATAGAGTAGATCCATTAGGCCTTTGGTATATTGATATAAATTTTACTTGGGTTTCGCCTTGGGGGTTTGGGGGAACAGTTGGCATAATGCTTAATGGTACGGGGTATTGGAGCTATACAGGAGGCGCTGCCGGTCTTCCTGGGGCTACTGGTAGTGTAACCTATTCAAATCAAAATCCATCGAGTGGAAGTGCTATCGCTGCAACTGGTGGATTATTGGGAGCAGGTTACCAACAGGGATTGGGTGATAATGGTGAAAGCTTTGAGGAATTTGGAGGAGTGTTGCCTTTAACGATAGGTACGTTTGGTTCGTCAATTATGTTTGTAGATGAAGTTAAAGAGTGGCCATGGAATAAGAATGATCAAGAAAAAGATACCGTGCCTTGCCCTTGACCACAAGTTAATTCCTCGTCGCCTGCTTTATAATTTGTAGTGCTTAACTTGACGGAGATAATATTAAAGTGTCCTTAGTGTAAAGAATATGAAACCTGATAACGCCTTTTATAGAATTTCAAAATGGATTCTTATTTTTAATTTTTTTATAAGCGTTCTAGTGACTTTTTTTAAAAATTATTTTTTATCAAAAGAAGCACTCGAGTTGTATAGTGCCATAATTTATTTATTAATTGGGTTACATATACTAATTTTTTCAAAATTCTGGACAAATGATTATATCTGTTCAATGGAAAATTATTTCGACAAAAACTCAGGATTTCCAAAATTTATGCTTAATGGTTTATCAGATCAAAAAACATATGTAGTGTTTTTTTATTTTTTGGGAATTTTCATGATTCTATTTTCACTTTTGTCACTTTTTTGACCTGTCGACTAATGGTTTTGACAGCCAGAATACGCAGTAATCATAAGAAATAATCAACAAAACACTATATGTCGACGAGAAAAGAGGCTATAATGGTTGTATTGAATAAACGAAAGGAGCCTCTTTCATGCTGACCAGTCCTGAGAAGCAAGGCAGTTTTTACGATGCGCAATACATCTGCGAGAAGTTAATCCCGCCGGAAAGTTTTTACCGCAAGTTTAAGGAAATCATTGATCCTTTGATCCAAGACAAAGATTTTGCCAGTATGTATTGTATTGACAACGGCCGGCCGCCGATCAGTCCGGGCCTTTTGGCCAAGGCGATGATCCTTCAGTTTTACAAGGATTATTCGGACCGGGACATGGAGCGGGCGTGCATGTATGACATCGAGATCAAGTACGCGCTTGGCCTGCGGCTGGATGAGCGGGCGTTCGATCATTCGAGTTTGGGAGACTTCCGAAAGAGGCTGCATAAAAGTGAAAAGGAAAAAGCAGTTTTTGATAAGGTGCTCAATCAATTAATTGCGCAGAAACTGATCAAGGAAGATGAAGTCCAAAGGATAGACGCGACACATGTGATCGCGGACGTGGCGATACCGACGATGGTGACGCTGGTGAAAAAGGGAACGCGCGAAGTATTAAAGTCACTAAAAGGGCAGAAGAAAGAGGTTTTTAACGTTCTGGAGTCAGAGATTGATATGAATGAGTACGCCCGCGAGTCGGTGAATGATGATGCCCCGGGACGGATGGATATAGAGAACCGTAAGAAGAAGCTGGTGCAGGTGGTGAATGACGCGCGCAGAGTGTTAAAGCAGACAAAAGAGATAAAAGCAAACCGTGAGTTGCGTAAGAAGATTGAATTGCTGGAAAGGATATTGCAGGAGAACATAACGGAAGACGAACAAGGTGAACCTGTGGAGCAGGAATATAAGAAAAAGCCGTCGGATTTATTAGTGAGCCCGATTGATGAAGACGCGCGATATGGCGCGAAATCAAAAACAAAGCGGTTTACGGGATACAAGGCAAATATTACCGAAGGCGTCGAAAACCGGTTTATTACGAATATCAAAGCGATGCGGGGGAACAAGCGGGATGGCGACGATATGGTTGCATTAATGCGGGAACAAAAAGCAAACGGATTAAAGCCGCACAAGATTATAGGCGATACGGCCTACAGTGACGGAAAATACCGCCGGGAATTAATGGAAGATCACGTTCAGGTGGTGGCGCCGTTACGGACGACGAATAGCCGAAGCAAAGATGTTTTTCCAAAAAGGATGTTTAAATATAATGAAGAAAAACAAACTTTAATGTGTCCTCAAGGAGTAGAGACAAAAGCGAGCTGGATTGATGACCAGAAACAGATTAAGGTTTTTCATTTTCCCATGCCGGTATGCCAAAAATGCAAGGTGTTCCGGCAATGTACAAAATCAAAAGATAATCGAAGGACTGTCGGGATCAGCATGGTAAACACAGAATTGCGGGAAGCAGAGGTTTACAATATGACGGATGCATTTAAAGAAGACATGAAACTGCGCCCGATGGTCGAAGGAAAGTTGTCCGAGCTTGTGCGTTATCATGGATTAAGGCGGGCGCGGTACCGAGGGTTGCAGAAAGTTAATCTGCAATGTTATTTTACAGCGGCAGCTGTCAATATTAAGCGCTGGATCAAACTTTTGGCGGCTAAAATCAAGCCGGATAGAGAAGTTCAGTTCGCTTTTTGATGATTGACCAATAAGGGGAAAGACTATCCCTTGAAATTGCTGTTCTTTTATAAATTGGGTGTTCCGGACTCACGCCAAGCGGAGTTTTCAGACGGTATCATGTTATTAATGATCCGATAAACAATTTTGATAATATTGGGCTTATTGATAATAGGTTAGTTCAAGGTTTTGGAGGACTAGCGATTACAGCTCTTGGATTGTTTTCAGCACCGGTAGTTACGGCCGTTGGTATAACTATCGTTATTGTAGGCATTGTTCGATCAATAATTCCAATATTGGATTCTTTGATTGATCAAGCAAATGATCTCCGGGAACGAAGATTAAAGAATCAGAAAATTCAGTGTCCTATTAGAAATAGCAACTATGAATTAAAAGGTACACCAGCCCCAGATTCTTGGCATGAGCTTGGAGATAATCGTTTTATTTATCTACAGGTGTCCACTACTCCTCCTAATGGATGGAGCTGGGGAAATTAAGGGAACTGGAAAATTTAC
>JAYRWN010000164.1:0-3484 GCA_041917975.1 Saprospiraceae bacterium
AAAATAAGAACGTTTACCGAGGAGTATTTGGATTTACTGCGAAAATTTGAAGTGGATTTTAACGAGGCCTATATTTTTAAGCCCGTTGATTATAATTCATAATTCATAATTCATAATTCTCTTTTATTTTTTAAAATCGTCAATAACGGTTCTTTATCTCCCGTCATTTGCCAGTGCACCAGGGATACCGGAATATTACCCATCGCATTGTATTGATCAAAAAAGGATTTTAACTCAAAGGGTTTGTTACTTAATTCGTGCTGACGGCCAAATTCTCCTAAGGCGTTTTCAGCCAGGTATTTACCGGTGATATAACTGGTGCCGTAGCCGGGCTGGCGCAGATACAAATGTTGTTCAAATTGCATGAGGTCTTTTTCTACTTTCATCCAACCGCGGGGGGTATACTCCGTATGAATCGCACCGGCGGCAGCCATGTCCATGTCGTTGGCGTGGGCGTACAAAGAGCCTAATCCCCGCGCCGCCCGCTGAGCGATCATGATGTACACAATCTCCCGCACCCGCGGATGATCATCATACAAACCGGCTTGCATAAACATCTCTTCCACGGCAGTGGCAATACCTTCATTATGGGAGTCAAAAATATTGTATAGCAATGGGCTCCGCCGGACCTCGCTGGGGTGTGGTTCCCGATCCAGGACAGCCAGCTCGAACCAGTGGTAAAAATGTGAATACAACGGGCGCGGATCGTAATGCGTGGCGATCCAGAAAAAATTGCGTTTATCTGCCGGAACAAAGGCGCCCAGATGTTCATCCAAAGCCGCAGCAAAATAGTCTTTCACCGTTAGCACATCATTCTTCACCAGAAAATTCATCAGACTGTTGGCAGCCCATCGCGCTAAACTGTCATAAGCCGGTGGTGAATCCGCGGCCACTAAGGGCGGCAAGGCCCGGTTACGGTGTTCCTCCAGCTTTAAAGACGCCCAGGCCCGGCTCAGCTCGCGTTTCAGCAGCAGCACTTCATCCTCCCAGGTGAGCGGCACCAGATGTACATGTTGCAGATACCAGGTGTAGTGCTCTTTACCGAGACCCGATGGACCGGTTTTGTGTATGGCCTCCCCTTCCAGCCAGGTGACCAAATCTTGGGTGGATGTGCTGGCTTCAGCGATCAACGCTTTCAGATCGGCGTCCTCACTCACCCCAGGCCGATGACTCAGTTCTTCCAGATCAGCGATCTGCTGACGGATGTCACGTATGCCCGCCACCCAAAGATCTTTTGCATTACCGGTAAGGTTCTGTCGGGCCTGTCGGTTAAGGGGAGCGATGGCCTTCAAAGTAGTCATCAGCTTTGTTTTGTCTGACGTGTTTATCGGGAAGGTATATGTCCACACCTCGGTAATCCCATGGTGCGTAGGCCCTTCATGGGCAGGCACATCGCTGCGTTCCATCCAGATGGATTTATAATAGGCTGGATCTCTGGCCCATGGCTGTAACACGCGTTGATTAAATTCATAGCCGTTCATCTCCGCCCACACGATCCAGTAATCCACTTGTTCGGCTACCGGCCATCCGGTAGTATCCAGAGCCTTCAACCGGTTTCTCAAAGCCTGAAAGTCCGGTTCTCGTTTTTTAAACGTAGCCGTTGTATAATCCGGAGCGCCTTCCAATAGGGGCGGTTGCTCAAAAGTGCGCCAATTGTGGTAAAGGGTGACCAGGTCGGCATAGCTGCCGGACTGTGCTGCCTGATCCTGTTGCACACCGGTCGTGCAGGCAACCATTAATAGTATCAGAGATATACCATACAGGCTAATTTTAACGGACATAACTTTTGAGTTTAAAATAAAGATAAGGATATGCAGCAAACTAAAAAATCAAACATTAGGAACTTGCCCGATTATCTTGACCTTTTTTCTAGAACCTTCAGGTTAATCACTTTTAAGTGATATAATTGGCCCTGGAAATATAGAAAACTATGGCAGGAAAACAAGTTTGGCTAACCAAATTGGATTTGTTCCTTCTCTTGGTTGTCAAACAATCGATAATAAAGCTGTAGAGATAGTTAGTCACTCTTGCAAAGAGTTTGTTCTTAAATTCTCGACCATGTGGGTAATGCCCTTAGCTTATATATTTGTTTAATTCAACTATCCGCTTATTAGTTTAATCTTTGCTTAAACAAGGCATCACATCCTCACTAAAATACGGCTCCTGATGAACCCAAAACATATAATTGACGTGAAGAAAATCCTTTGCAAATGCATGCAATAAAGGAATAATATTTTCACGTCCAATTAATCCACCATCTAATTTCTCCTTATAATCATGGTCTGCTCCTGTTTTCCCGATATAATTACCATCTTGGATGGCAATTCCCAGTGGTACTGTATATTTGTTTTCATGCATCATTGCAATGGTATGGTTAAGTTGAGCTTTTCTTTGTACCATTAAATCAGGCCCGCCCAATCCTACACCGATTTCTTGCCCATATTGATATATGGAACGTAAATATCCTTTGTCTTCCCAGGGTAGCCACTCACCAGGCATAAAATTAGCGTATTGCATGGCCGTCGAATTTGGGAAAGCCATTTTAAGCGCAAGCATATTCTCTTTTAAACATTCTGCATAGCGTTTTGGCGTAAAAGAAGTATCGCCATCGCCGTTTACCCCCACAGAACTTTCCTGCAAATTTATTCCTTCAATTTTGCCATCAAATTCTTTTCCCAATGCTTTCATTAATAAAGCAAATTGATGTTGTACTTGTTGATTCCATCGTTTGGTCACCCATCCATCCGCTACACCATGGTCGTCTAATGACTTGGTACAACCTCCATCAAATTCTTCAGTCATTAAATAGTCAGGAATTGCCTTATATGCAGTATCAAAAGTCACATCCTGAAACTGTATAAATAGTTTTTTGTCATGCGCTAAAAGATAATTATAATCTTCATAAATAATCGAAAAATCATAAACTCCCCTTTCAGGTTCTAATTGTTTCCATGAGTACATGATCTGTGCACCCACTATCCGTTGGACTTTAAGAAAGGGGTGATGGTGAATTAGTTCTCTTTCTCTGGCAAAATATACAAAATGTTTAATGCTATCATTTACTATTGGGCATGAGGCATCCACGTATTGTTTATAGGCATCAATATATCGGTTGCCTGGATTTTCATTTTGTCCAAAAATAATCCAGGTTATAAAATATCCAATCAGAATCGTCAATATAAGTTTTTTATATCTCAATCTTTTAGCCACTTATGTTTAATCAAATTGCCCGGCTGCACCAGCATTGGAGATAACGGAATGGTTATACACCCTCCACCCCCAATAGTCTGGCAGCCAAAGTAAAAAATAATTCTCAATTAACGTAAAAACCAAAAGCGAATTATAAAGTCAATTACCTTTCTTTTTAAATTCCTCTGGTAAGTCCAGATGCCACCAATGTGTTGGTGCTCTTATTCTGACCAACTTTGCTTTAGTACCTTATCAATAAAATGTTGACCAAAAATGGCAAAATATTTAGTGTCAT
>JAYRWN010000165.1:0-4259 GCA_041917975.1 Saprospiraceae bacterium
CCTTTCTCAAACTCAACTCTTTCTACATACCATGGCTTCTGTAATTGTAATGCCGCTGTGAATAACTTATCCATACTCCCATGCTTTTTTCTAAATTACCCTTTTTTACCTAATTACCCACTATTTTTGGCTTAGAACCAAAAAATGGCAGCGCTGGTGAAAAATTCTTATGAAATATACTTAAAATATGAGCAGCTATTTTGTCATGGCAAGGAATTATTCGGGAGTGATTTGTATGATCAATTGTCAGGTTTTGAAATTATAGAGCGTAAGTATGAAAAATTATCTAAAAATACTATGACCATTTTGGAAAAATATATTCGGAAAAACCCTGACCAGATGTGCCGGGATGAAATAGGCAATGTGTTTGACCCAAAATATTCTGGACTTTGTAAGACCTATTTTGAGAATAAAACAATCAAAGAAGAATTTTATTTAAAAGATGGAGTTATTGATGGTGAGTTAAAAGGGTATTATGTTGATGGAACATTAAAGGATAAAATACTGTACAATCAAGGCATTCAAACCGGTGTACGTACTGAATATTTTGAAAATGGTCGGATAAAGTACGACATATCTCAACAAGGAACTCTGTTTTCCCACGATTGGTTTTATGAAAATGAGATTCCTAAGAAAAAAGAATATAGGACTTTTGAAGGAAATCAATTGCACGGTGATTACTATGAATGGTATGCTGATGGACAATTGGCCAAAAGTGGTCATTATAATCATGATGTGCCGGTAGGTGATTGGATTGAATATTACCCGAATGGCCATACACGGAAGGAATATGAATATAATAATGGCTTTATAATTCACAATTTTTGGAATGAACAGGGCGTACAAAAAGTAATAAATGGTACAGGTATTTATAATTATGAACACTTAGACTGGGCAGGACATCTGGAGCGCCAAGAGGAAGAGTATGTGAACGGTGTAAAACATGGCACAACAAAAAATTATTTAAATGGAATACTAAAATTATCACAAGAATTTAAACACGGTAAACAAGCTGGATGGAGCAGAAGTTATTATAACAATGGCGCACTCAACGAAGAATCCTTATATCAAGCGGATAACCTGGTAAAAAGTACAACCTATCCAAAGTTTGTTCATCCGGTGATACAATTTAAAATCTTATCAAGACTTTGTGATGAGGAGTATAAAAAATTTATAGATCTTGATCCACCGGACAATAATCCTGTTATTTTGAATAAAGAATTATTGGAAAGGGAGCTTAGAGCAGAGCTGGCTCATTTTGATGTATATGGCCAGGATTATGTCATGAATTATTCTTATATCGTGTATACCGACCTGCATGGGAATGTGGATAACCTTAAGTTTGTGGCAGCGGATAACCTGTGGATCAGAGAAGACATCGAAAACACAATTGGAGAATTAAAATTTGAGCCGGCACTTAAGGGACGAGAACCTGTTTCTGGTATATATTTCGTCCAGGTACAGTATTTTTTGACTGAGGGATACTGAGAGGAGCTGAATTAAATGCAACATTATTCACCAGTATAAATTGTATCGGTAAATGGTACTGCAACTTCGGTTGGAGACATATCCGGATTTGTCTTAGTTAAATCCAAAGACGATCCGTTAGGTGAATCATTGGTAGATTATTGTCACCCGGTAGGTAAGTATAATCCGAGCCAGTTGTACAATACCGGCAACTTTATTTTTTAACTTGAATATTAATTTATGTCGTTGTCGCTGATAAGCTGGACGCAAGACTACAAAAAAATAAAACCGGATAAATGATTTACCCGGTTTTGTTTTTTTTTTGAGTTAACCTACTTAAAACATTTTATAGCAAGTGACGGTCTTATTTTTCTCATTGATAAAAACACGGTTATCTATGTTGTCAACCACATATTGTGGTGTTTTATCTAATAACCCAATTCTTTTCTCAGTATTTCCACTATTTTTGTTGACCATATAAATGGCCTGACCTTCTTTATCTTTGGTTAAGACGTAAAAGTATTTTTTTGTTTGTTGTGAATTAGAAAAGCGGGTTTTAGTTACTTCAAAGAGTGGGCTATTTCCGGCATATGCGCCGGATACCACTTCTGTCTGAGAGGTACCTACTTTAGCGTTGTTAGAAGACAAATAACCACCTTGAGCGATTCTATTCAATGTTGTAATATTTTCTATGGCTCCTTCAATATCAAGGTCTACTCCCGCCAGGCGCATGCCATATTCCGCCAGTTTAAAAAAGTTGGTAGAGGACGTCTGCGGATATTCCTTTGAATATAACAAGTTACCTTGTTGGTCAATTAAGGATAGGTTTTGTTCAGTGTACATTAAATATCCCGCATCAATGTACTCAGCCTTTAAAGGTGTTTTTTTATCTATCCCGGTTAATTTTATATTTTCAGTTTGTATATTCATTTCTCCACTCGCCATATCAAATTTGAGTAATCTCCCATTCTCAAACAGCACAACTTTTTTTTCTGTTTCGTCAAAAGTGACGGCAGGTATACTTTCGAATTTGACGTCCTTCTTCCAAATTTCCTTACCGCTTTCAAATGAAATAATATTTGAACGTTCGGTAGAAATATATAATACACCCTGTGAAGTAAGACCTGTGTAATAGGGATATCCTTTGATTTGAGTTTCCCATATTTTTTCTCCAGCAGAACTAACGTAAGCTATGGTTCCTTTTTCGGTACTTTTACCAACAGCAATAAAACCATTTTCAAATGGTATAACCTCGGCCAGGCTTTCGACTGCATAACTTTTCTTCCATAAAAATTCATTCGTGGCCGGATTAACCAAATTAAAACCTGCGCTTTCTGTAAGGATGATGTTATTATCTGTTCCTTGTGTTATATCAACCAGGCTTCCTTTCAATTTTAATTTTCCTGGTGTGATGTCTTGACCGGACTGTGGATCAAGAATAAACAGTTTGGTACTATTCCACATACCATAATATAGTTGATTATTCAAAGGAGCATAGACCAGTTCGGTAATTTCTTTTTCGGACTCATGACTCCAGGCTATTTTCCCATCCAAGGGATTAAGGCTATAAATAAATTCATTAACACACACCAGCATATGTCCGGATTGTGTAAATATCGGCCCATGATCAAGAAAACTTCTGGCTTGATTTTGGGTTTGTTTTTCCACACTTTTGTATTTATCACCTAAAGGAGTAATCCACAGTTTTTGTTGGGATTTAAGATCAAAAGCGAGAAGAATACGCATTTTTTCTTTTGTTAACTCGAAGAGGATCATCGCTTTTTCAGGAACAATGGTATAATGTTTTATCCTGTAATTTTCTTCCTCGGTATCAAAAAGGACTTGTCCATTGTTGGCTTGCAGGATGAGTCCCCTGGTTTTGGCCACCGCAGGAGCATACTCTACAAAGAAGAACGGGAGTCCGTCGATATTACAGAAAGACTCCTGGGAAATGCCCTTAAACTCAGGGTTGTGCCACAAAGTTTTGCCGGTACTGCTTTCAATGCCCATAATGCCTTTAGCCCCTGCCGCAATAATAGTTCCGTCATTTGCCTGCTCAATCCAACCAACTTCCAAAATGGGCTCGCTGAGATTAACTGACCAGAGTGACTCTTGAGCAATTATTTCGTGGTAAAATAAAGTGAACAATAATGTGAGGACTACCAAACTGGGTTTGGTAAATAAAGTGTTAGTGTTTGTCATATTGGATGTTTTTAAAATTATTAAGGAAATAGATTATGTCCGTCTTTCCATGATAAGATAGTTCGTTATGAAGTATACTCAAAAAGTGTACCAGGAAAATCTAGATCTGAGATTGCATCTCTAAAGAAATTTTCCAAAGTCTTTACAAGTTCTTATTTTTATCTCCAGAGAGGCATAATCTCTGCTGTCTGAACAAATTTTCTGATTTCATGGGAGTATTTAGTTATCACCTGAAGGGAACATGGGCGCAGCCAATTATAAATTTTCCTGATGAACTGGAGGAACCAACGGCAAAACTCAATACCAATTATATTTTTGGGTAAAGGGCCCGGATCACCGATAATTTTAATATAAAAAAAAAGCGAGAACGAAGCCCGTGCCTCATTCCCGCTTAGCCGGAAAAACAGAAATTACCATTACGTACTTTTACTTAATATATTTAAAGATCATTTTAGCCACCCCCCAATCTTTGGACAGGAATTAGCATAAATTAAATAAACATATTATTATTATCATTAATATTTTCTTTTTGCTACTTTTTCTTTTGTTAAACTAACATTTTTATGTGGATAACTATGCTGCATGAGACA
>JAYRWN010000166.1:0-14241 GCA_041917975.1 Saprospiraceae bacterium
TAGTGCGGATGAAAAACGGACTATCTGGGCACCTGGATGAAATATATCCGGAGGTAATGGGAGTGCGTAATGGCTGGCTGGGTGGTGATGGCGATGCGTGGGAGCGTGGACCCTATTGGATTGATGGGTTGCTCCCGTTAGCTTATATTCTAAGGGACCAGGAACTGATTAACAAGGTGCAGCCGTGGGTAGAATGGACCCTGCAAAATCAGACTGAGGAAGGGTATATTGGTCCTCGTCCCACGCCTGTTCCCCCATCTGCAGAGCCAGGTTTACAGCGGGGTAATCAGTCCGACTGGTGGCCTAAAATGGTAATGTTGAAGATATTGCAACAATATTACCAGGCGACCGGCGATGAACGGGTGATTAGCTGCCTGACCCGGTACTTTCGCTACCAACTAAAAGAATTGCCTTCACGCCCACTGGATTATTTGACCTTATGGGCAAACCGGCGCGGAGGAGATAACCTGATGGTCGTGTATTGGTTGTACAATATTACCGGCGATGAGTTTTTATTAGAGCTTGGAGACTTATTAGTTGAACAGACCTGGCCGTGGACAAAAATATTTTTGAACGAAAGTAATGAGATCACTCCTACTCAACCCTGGCATTATTCCAGCTTGCAACGATATCCTTTTGATCCCCAACAGGTAGAGGCATTAACGGTTTCTAAAACCGGAAGCATGCATACCGTCAACTTAGCCCAAGGGCTGAAACAACCCGTTATTTATGGCCAAAAAGATATTCACCCAAAATATTTGGCGGCGGTGAAAAAAGCCCTCGCTGATATTAAAAAATACCACGGACAACCCCAGGGTATGTATGGCGGTGATGAACCATTGCATGGAACAAATCCAGTCCAGGGCGTCGAATATTGTTCGGTCGCGGAGATGATGTTTTCTTTAGAAACCATGCTGGGTATAACCGGTGATCTTGAGCTGGCGGACTTGTTGGAGAAAATTACCTATAATGCTTTGCCGGCGCAAGCCGATGAATATTACCGGACGCGCCAATATTTTCAGGCAGCGAATCAAATCGAATTATCTGATCGCATGGATGTGTCTTTTGAGAATCATACGCATCAGGGGACAGACTTTGTATTTGGAGTGTTAACCGGTTATCCATGTTGCACCGCCAATATGCATCAGGCCTGGCCGAAATTTATCCAGAATTTATTTTATGCTACGGCGGATGGAGGTGTGGCCGCATTGTTATATGGACCGGCAAAAGTCCACCTGAGTTTGCCATCTGGAGTACCTGTCGAAATTACCGAGACGACTGGATTTCCATTTCGCGATAAAATTTCTTTTACCATAAACTTGCCTGGTTCTGCAGCATTTCCATTTCATGTGCGCATACCATCCTGGACAGCGAATCCGGTAATTACTATTAATGGTCAGGTATGGCCCGTTGAAAATAAAAATCAATTAGCCATTATTAACCGTCAGTGGACGGATAGAGATGTGGTGGAGTTACATTTTCCTATGGACGTGCAAGTCACCACCTGGCACGAATTTTCGAAAACTATAGAACGTGGTCCGCTGGTCTATGCATTAAAAATAAAAGATCGTGTAGTGACTAAGGACCGGCAGGACCGTTTTCGCGCTTTCCAGGAAGTTTATGCTGAAGAACCCTGGAATTATGCCTTAGTTGAAAATGATTTAAATCGGATTACGGAAAGCATAAAAATAGTGGAGAAACCATGGAGTGGTGGATACCCCTGGACACAAGAGCACACGCCGCTTGAACTGTTTATTCGGGGCGTTCATTTACCGGAATGGGCTGCTCCGAACGGCGTGCCATATTTCCCAGCGGTGTGGGGTATGCAAGCCATAAACCATGCACTGCGGGACATTTGTTTGATTCCCTATGGTTGTACCAGGTTGCGTATTACGGAATTTCCAGTAGTGCGCGTACCCTGATCATCGAGGTTAAACTAAAGGACTGGGAAACTTTTTTAGACCTACAATGGTCTTTTAATAGACAGAGTAAAGGCAAATTTATGTTTAGGATTTTCTTCTTTATTATGATAGGTAGCTTTCTGGCCTTAACGTGTCAAAAGAATGACCAAGGTGGATGCTTCGAAATTTCTTTCGATGAAAGGCAATGTCAAACCGATGAATTTTTAGCCGGGGCGGAAACTCCCGAAGAGAAAGCAGGTTTAGCCGAGAAATATTTACAAAAAGCAGGAATTCACGTGATGTCCAGGCGTTTCGATCCACAGTATTTAAGCATCGTTTGTGAGGCTTGTCACGTATGCCCGACCGGGTTAAGATTTTTCTTTAAAATAGGCGCCGAAGATACCAGCAAATTATCCGGACTAAATGTATTAAATCCTGAAACCCTGGCCTGCGAGTAGCCGGTGCTTATTTCAGCAGTAGAGACTTTTTTCGACCTGGCTGTAACTTACTTTCCTTTGATGGTGTAGGAAGTACCCGGTGAAGTCATAAAATCCGTGAGGAAACCTGCCAGTGGCATGTCCGTCGCTGAGGGCTGCTCAGTGGTATTCACCAGTGGACTTCCTGGATCGATGAAACTAAAACAGGGATTAGGGTTAATACCGGTATCCGCCGATACTGCTGCGCCATCGACGAGGACAGGTACAGCAGTGCGCAGGCGGCAATGTCCACCAATGGTCGAGTGAATGACCGCTTGTTGCAGTTTGCCATTACTCCACCGGATATCCACTACAAATCCGCCCCGGGCACGTAGTCCTTTTATTTCCCCGTTTTTCCATGATCCCGGCAGGGCTGGCAATAATTCAATAGATCCCAGGTGACTCTGCATAAGCATTTCGGCAATGCCGGCGGTTGCACCGAAATTTCCGTCGATCTGGAAGGGTGGGTGGGCATCGAAAAGGTTATAATACACGCCTCCGCCTCCGGTGTAATTAATGCTATCTGCATAAGGGTAGACCGGGGTTAATAACATGTTGATTAATTTAAGGGTATGGTCGCCATCTTTTTGTCTGGCCCAGCAGTTGATCTTCCAACCCATAGACCAGCCGGTGGACGGATCTTCCCTGCGTTCAAGGACTTTACGAACTGCCTGAAAAAGCTGAGGTGTGTGCCACGGACCGATTTGGTTACCGGGGTGAAACCCATAAAGATGCGAAATGTGCCGGTGTTGAACATGAGATTCATCATAGTCCTGGGACCATTCCTGCAGTTGACCGTATTGGCCCACCTGGTAGGGCAACAATTTAGCCAAAACGGCCTGAAGGCTATCGCGCCAACTGGCATCTACGTTTAAGATTTTTGCTGCTTCGATGCTGCGAGCGAAAAGCTCCCGGGTGATGGCCATATCCATAGTCGGACCCATATTCAGGGAATAATGCTTACCATCCACTTTGTAAGTATTTTCCGGGCTCGTGCCAAAGCGCGTTAAATGGTATCCTTGTGGGTTCATGGTAAGCATATCCTGGGCAAATAATGCTGCGCCCTTCAACACCGGGTATACGGTGTCGCGCAGAAAAGTCTCCCTGCCGGAATATAAATAATGCTCCCACAAATGGCTGGTAAGCCATCCGGCACTCATGGACCAGTTGGCCCATACCGGATCACCATCACCAAAATTTCCCACCGGTGCCGTTTGACGCCAAATATCAGCGTTGTGATGGGCTACCCAGCCCCGGTAGCCGTAATTAATGGCAGCGGTCTTTTCTCCATTCACCTTTAATTCGTGAATGAACCTGAACAGGGGTTCATGCAATTCTGACAAGTTAGTGACTTCTGCCGGCCAGTAGTTCATTTCGGTATTGATATTTATGGTATAGTTGGAACTCCAGGGTGGTCTCAATTCCTGATTCCACAGACCCTGCAGGTTTGCAGGCTGTGTACCCGGTCTGGATGAGGCCACCAATAAATACCGTCCATATTGAAATAACAAAGTCACCAAAGAAGGATCATTGGCACCGCGCTGATAATCCTCCAGGCGTCGATCAATAGGGTTGCGAATACTGTCTGTCTGCCCTAAATCTAAATGCACCCTGCTCATCAATGCCTGATGGTCCCGGATGTGTTGATCCAAAAGGGTTTCATAACCTAATTTTTGGGCCTTGGAGATGGTCACTGGGTTAATGAACGATGGTTCGATACCGGTGGCGCCGGGCGTGGTATAGCTGTCTTTATAACTGGTGGCCGCTGCCAGAATTAAGGTCATTTCCTGAGGGCCGCTGACCTGCCCAAAACCGTCCTCCACCGCCCAGGAAATATCCGGAGTAAGGCCGGTCAGGCGCATTTCGGCGTTCATGCCTTCGCCGTTAAAACCGTCATCGTAGATTAATGCTTTATCTGTTCTGACATAGTTTGGTTCGGCATGTTTAGGGGCTTTCATCCATTTACAAATGCCAGTTCCTATACAGACGGTCATGTTCATAACCGGACTGGTAAATTCGGAAGTAAATTTCCATCCGTCAGGGTGATCGGTAAATAAATGGATAACTAAAACATTTGCCGGTTGACTGACAAAGTGGGTGCGTTGGTACTGATGACCGGCATAGACATAAGACACCTGAACCAATCCACGGTCGAGATCCAATTCCCGGCGGTAGTTTTCCACCAGCGAACTATCGTGTCCGAAATCCAGCCATAGGTCACCAAGAGGTGCATACGATTGGGTAAAAGGACCCATCATTTTTTTGGCCGTTTGGTGGGCAGCATCCAGTTGACCTGCACGCAGCTGACTTTCCAGTAACGGGACCAGCGCTTTGGCGCCGGGATTGTTCCACTCAGTGGGTTTACCGGCCCAAAATGTGTCATGGTTCAAGGCGATCCGTTCTTTCCCGGTACGGCCAAAAATCATGGCACCCAGGCTACCATTGCCCAGGGGTAAGGCTTCTTCCCAAAATTTTGCCGGACGGTCAAAAAAGAAAGTATTTGGCAGCGTATCAGCTGGTTGAGGTACAGCTATTTTATTACAACCAGCAAGAAACCATAGTGCTGCGAGTGCAAATATCCACCGGTGTAAGCGGAGAGACTGATACATAAACGTTTAATGTTATATGTCTCAAAAATACAGTTTTAAAAGGGTAATATATGCGGCAGCTCAGGAGAAATTATCTTCCTTGCTGTACATCATGACCAAGGTTCATGAGCGATCAGGGATGTCCATTTGCAGTAAAGCGTAACTGAGGGTTTTGCCATGAATGTCTATAGCCAAAGATGTAGTCACTCCACCCGCCAGAGCACCTTCGCAAACAAATAATAAAGAAGATATTTTCGGCAATTCATAGCGAGCCACTGATCCTTTGATGATGGCATTAAGGTACAGCTTTACTTTTTCTGCGGTTAACCACTCACATAACCATGGGTAGTCTTCTTCGTTATAGGGTATTAGGGATAAAGTAAGCGTATTACCTTTATCGCCGGCTCGACTATGTGCGATGTCATAAAGTTTCATGACTCCAGAATATGTAGTTGAGGTTTTACCGCTTCACGCGGCATGAGGATGGATGCGATGCCAATCACTTCAGTCACCAGTTTGCGGGCCCCTCCTCCTCCGGCCGGCCCATTCGTGTAAAGTGCTTCGACGTCCTCACCTACAAGCTGTGCGGTGAAAGCATCAGGGGCCATCCCGGCCACCCTTAAACGTACTTCCGTTGGTTCTGATGTTGGCATAAACTGTCTGCGATGAATAGCATTATACCCCAGCAGGTCTATGTTTAATTCAGGAATAAACTTTTGAAGGCGTAATTTTACGATCTCACCTGCCCATTGTGCACGGGCCAGTGCTCCCGGCCCGGCATAGGCTATTTCGCCTTCTCCCATATAGCCTGCTTTATACCCTACACTGACCTTTAAGGTCTCCGGCCTCATTTTTCCCCGACCTCCCCTGAGCAGCACCCGGTTTTCTCCGGACTGGATTAATTCGACCTGAGTAAAATCAGCCGTGACATCAGGAGTTAAATAGGCATGTGGATTAATGACTTCGTATAAAAGCTGTTCCTTAGCGGTTTGTACATTTAGGAGGCCACCGGTATGCGGAGGTTTGGTTAAAATGGCCTGACCGTCAGCATGTATTTCTGCCAGGGGGTGGCCCAGGAATGCCATATCAGCAACCGGTTTTTTTAAGGGATCGGCAAAATAACCACCGGTTAAATGACCGGCACATTCAAGCAGATGCCCTATTACTGTGCCCTGGCCCAGTTTCGCATAATCGCTTTGATCCCATTGAAAATAATGGATCATGGGAGCTAAAAATAATGAAGGATCTGCTACCCGCCCGGTGATGATGACATCAGCATCGCTGGCCATGGCTGGTAACAGGGCCTCAATACCCAGGTACGCATTAGCTGAAACAATTTCACCCAATGCTTGCAATGGGGTTCCGGTTTCCAGGCAAAGGGTATTCAGGTCAAGGTTGCTGATTACATCGTCTCCACTGACTACAGCAATTCGCAAGGGTAAGTTAGCCTTTCTGGCTAATTCAAGAGTTTTTTCGCCTGCCGCCAGCGGGTTCGCTGCACCCATATTGGTGACTAATTGTACCTGGTGGCGGTGCAATAAAGGTAATAACCGCTCCAAACGCCTTACCAGGTAGGGATCGTACCCATCGGCCGGGTTTTGTAATTTGCGTTTTTGAGCTAAGGCGATGGTTCGTTCGGCCAGACATTCCAGCACCAAAACATCTAAATTCCCTCTTTCCACCAGGATTTCAGCGGGTTCAAAACGGTCTCCGGAAAAGCCGGCACCACAACCGAGCCGTAGCGTACTTTTTTTCATGGCCATGAGATTGAACCGGTCAATAAAGCCACCAGGGTCATGACTGCGGTGGTTCCCCATGACCACAAAAACGTGGATCTCTGGTGATCTCCCAAATCCACTTCCGCCAAGCCAATCAGCAGAAAGGTGGATGCAGTAAGCGGGCTGATCGGAAAACCTACCGTCATCTGTCCAAGTAAAGCGGCGCGGCCTATTTCCAGGGGATTTACTTGCATTTGGACGGCTGACTCGGTCAGGATGGGCAACACCCCAAAATAATACGCGTCGGGGGTAAAGATCAGACTCGCGGGCATGCTGGTTATTGCGGTAATAACCGGTAGCCAGGTTCCGTATTGAGCCGGTATAAGTTGAACTAAGGCGGTAGCCATATGATCGATCATTTTGGTGCCGGTCAATAATCCTGAAAAAATGCCTGCCGCGAAAATCATGCTGGATACCAAAAAAATATTGGCTGCATGACCTTTTACCACCGCTTGCTGGTCAGCGAGATGCGGGTAATTAACCCAAAGAGCCAACATGGCCGCTACTACAAAAAGCACCGGCGTCGGAAACCAACCTAACATGAGCAGCATAATCAATCCGACGGTCAGAGTTACATTTACCCAAATTAAACGGGGCCTGCGTAATTTTTGCTGCAACGCATTGAGGGAATTAAACGGCCCGTCGGCCTGCATTTCAGTTAACCCCAGGCGTTGTTTTTCTTTTGAACCAAGAAGATAGGCCGCCAATAATACCCAAACCACACCACCCAAAATAGCCGGGAGGTTTGGATTAAACAGCTGGTTTACTTCGGTTTTTAAAGTGGCCAGAGCTCGCGCTGACGTTCCGGACCAGGGCACCAGGTGCAAGGGTCCTACCCCGAGAGCAACCACCGTTGTAAGGGTTAATCTGCTGATGTTTAACTGTTTATAAATAGGTAAAAATGCAGATAAGACAATCATAAAGGTGGCCGTTCCATCCCCGTCCAGATGCACAATCATGGTGAGTATAGCTGTGCCCAATACTACTTTTCGGGGATCACCCTGCACTTTTCGTAATATGAATTGAATCAGTGGATCAAATAAACCGGCATCCAGCATGGTCGCAAAATAGAGGACGGCAAACATGAGCAAAATACCCGTAGGAGCTACTTGTTTTAAACCTGCGAGGGCCATCTCTCCCAATTCTGCAGGAGTAAACCCGGCTATAGAGGCAAAGATGAGGGGCAGCAGGACTAATCCGGTGATCACCGACATCCTTTTGGTGACGATAAGCAACAAAAAGGATAAAATGGTCGCTAAACCCAGCCAGGCAAGCACTTAGTATTAATTTCCGGCCACTAAATCAAACAATTCCTTATCCAGCTGAGGCTTAACCACACAAATATTGTTTAAATGCATGGTGGCCGTATTCTGAGAGGTATAAGTGGGCCATTCCGGTAATCCTCTATGGTTAGGGTTGCCTGATTTGGCAAAATTTATCCAAGCCTGACTAACCTTTACAGCCAATTTTTTTGTTTCCTCATGGTCGCCGGTCATTTCGGCACAGCGGTCTATGTTATTAAATACAAAGGGTAACTCTACACAGTGCATCGCTTTGTATTTTCCATCCATAATCGGAGATTGCCAGGTAAATAAAAACATATAAACCGGAGCACCGCCGGGAATGGCTGATTTTAAATTAGCCTGCACGACAGCGCCAGGGCGAAAACGGGTATCCACATCCAGGAGATCTGAGGGTTTTGTATCGTCCGGATAAGCTTTTTTTACCGCAGCAATATAGGCGTCGGTTTTAGGCCCGTGTTGTTTTTTCAGGGCTTCCATCACTTGGTCCAGTGTACCCTGGCTCAATCCGTTACCGAGGGAGGCCATAAATTCATTCTTCACCGTACCTATCATTAATGGAATATGTTTGGATAGCTCAAAAGCTTCCGGCGAAAACAGTTGAAAGGGTAAAATTTTCCCATCTTGGCTGGGCCCCCAACTTAGTCCAAAACCCGGCGCGGGTCGTCCTTCCGCCCGCATTTTGTCTGCCACCGTCCGCAGTGCCTTGACGCCGGCTGCGCTCAACTGGACAAACGGGATGTTTTGCAAGCTATCCGCCTGATTGGGTTTCAAATTGAGCTCTTTCAGCACCTCAGCGGCGATAGCTCTGGTATCAGTTTTTTCCAGCATGTTCATGCGGAAAGAACCACTTTGGTTTATGGCTTTATGAAAAAGCCCTTTGGCAGCAGGCATAGCCATCAGGGTGTTAACTTTTGCTCCCCCTCCGGATTGGCCAAAGATGGTCACATTATTCGGGTCACCACCAAAGTTGGCGATGTTGTCACGCACCCATTCCAGGGCGGCTTTGATGTCCAGAATACTCAGATTCGCTGAGGACTGGTATTTTTCGCCATAAGCAGACAAATCCAGGAAACCCAGAATGTTCAGGCGATGGTTGATGGATACGACCACCACCTCATCGGATTTGGCCAGATTTTCTCCATCGTACGAGGGTAATTCCTGTGCGGAACCAGCTGTAAACCCTCCGCCATGAATCCAAAACAACACCGGGCGCTTTTTAGCATCATAAATACTGCGCGTCCACACATTGATGCGCATACAATCTTCGCCGCTGAATCCCCAATTGTGGTTAAAGAAAAACTCCACTTCATCGTTGGTGATCGTTGTCGGCGTAAGCAAGGGAGCAACCGGTCCGTAGGTCATGGAACTGCGGATGCCCTCCCAGGCTTTAGGTTTCTGGGGAGCTTCGAAACGTTTAGCTTCAGCATATGGAATGCCCTTAAACGTGTAAATGCCGTTATGAATGTATCCACGTACATTGCCCTGGGTGGTGGAAGTTACGGCGATGTTTTCTCCCGTTTGCAGCTGACCCGAAAGGGTAATTGAGAACAGGCAAACCAGAAAGAGCATTAATTTTTTCATGATAGAATTCATTATACGGTTTATGAACTGATTTGATTAATAAGTTAGCTGATAATAGTTTTCCCAGAAACTCAATTGTTTTTTACTGGGTAATGGTCCGGAGCTTACGTTTTTGTCCAGGATAATAATCTCGTCTGTATCAGGTTGAAAAGCCGGCCAGAATGTCAAGCCGGGACCATTTGGATTGCCGGTGCGGGCAAAATTGACCCAATAAGAGGACATTGTCTCAGCCAGCTGATGGTCCACTGGCTCCCAAGGCCGGTCCAAAGTGTGCAGGTTATTATAGGCATAAACTATCTCCCCGGAATGGAAGGCGCCAAACTGTGTCTCTGCATTATAAGCCGGTAATTCCCGGTTAAAATTATAAATGTATATTTTTTTGCGCCCGGTCTTGGATTGAAATTTTGCCCAGGCATAATCCTGTAAAGCAAAGGTTTCGTCCCGGCTTAGCGCCCCTTGAGATTCGGCTGCTTCCGCATCATTACCGGCCGGGTAAGCGTCGTGGAAGGTTTGAGCCTGAGGTCCGAAACGCTGTTTCATCTGTTCTTTGAAAACTTCTGCTGACTGCGCTTTTAAGAGCAGTTTATCATCGGCATTCCAGCCTACCATTGTAGGTACGTCGTTTTGCCTGCCTCCTTTGAATATGGAGGTGATGCTTTCCGGAAGGACGTAACCATCCACATTGGGTGAAGTAACTGCACCGGAGGCCTTAAGCACTTCTTCGGCTGATTTGGCGCGCAGTTCGGCCAGGGTGTTACATTGTAATCCTTTGGCAAAGTCCTGACCGTAAGATTCGGCGGTTTTTAAATCAATATGAGGGCGTAACGGCAAAGTGACAACATGACCGCCACTTTGAGCTATAGCCCGATGAAATAAACCCTTCGCCAGAGGAGACGCCACCAGAAAATTTACGGCAAAAGCTCCGGCGGACTGCCCGGCAATAGTTACCTTTTTTGGATCTCCACCAAAAGATTTTATGTTGGCTTGCACCCAGCGTAAACCGGCCAGTATATCCAGCAAAGCATAATTGCCCGAGGAATGATGCGGTGATTCCCTGGTGAGCTCAGGGTGCGCTAAAAAGCCGAAAACACCCACCCGGTAATTTATACTGACGAAAACTACGCCCTTTTTGGCCATGGCCTCACCATCATAAATAGGGCAACCTGTGCCGCCGCTGCGAAAACCTCCCCCATAAATGTAGACCAGTACCGGACGCTTTTCTTTAGCCCGGATGGCTCCCGTCCACACATTCAGATACAGGCAGTCTTCGCTGATGGGTTCTTTCGGTATTAAAAATTCGGACGACCAAAACATAAATGGCATCGGGCTGGCTTGCATGGGACTTGGCCCAAAAGTCACACAACGTTTAGTTCCGGACCACGGTTTTACCGGTTGGGGTTCTTGCCAGCGCAGTTGACCCACCGGTGGAGCAGCAAAAGGAATTCCTTTAAAGATCTTTATCGTGCCATCTTTGCCGGTAGTTCCTTCTATCCGGCCGTCTTTGATCTGAACGATCGGCATTTGGGCCCATCCGGAGTGTGCGCCAACGAAAACACAACATATAATAAAAGTTAGGCCCTTCATGGATCACCCGTATTTATCAGATAAAATAATCTTGTAACCACTTATTTCTTAATTCAAAATGAATTCAACCGACACGCAGTTTGATGCAAGTTATTAATTGTTTTTATAAGCTCTGTCCAGAAAGGTGTATCGCCCATCTATGGTCGATTTGACTGTTTTTGACTCCACATTCAGGATCATCACCGGAGGTTGTGGGTCGGCAGGAAGCGCCGCCGGCCAGTCCGGCAATTTATCGCCGTTTGGATTACCGGTTTTGATAAAGTTTGCAAAATAACTATTCATCACCTCAGAGACCTTATGATCCTCTGCGGTCCAGGCATATTCTTTGATCAGCCGGAGGTTACCCATACAATATTCAATTTCACAGGCATGAGGGGCTCCCACGGCTTTAGGAGGTGGAGGGGCATTGGCATCACGTTGTACCGTGCCGCCGGCTAGTCCCGAAACCATGTTTTGATCCACCAAGGGGGGCCTCAGTTTGGAATACAAATAGCGGTAAACGGGTTGGTTACTGTTCTGGCGATGCAGATCAAACCATTTCCACGTGCTGTAAACTATAAATCGATCGGAGGCCAGGGCAGTGGCCGAGAGTTCCACATCCTGTTCAGTTTGATGTGGGTAGAGGGATAATACCAGGCCATGATCCTCCGGGTACTCTTGTTTGACCCGGTCTATAAAATTCTGCATCGAGTAAGGCTTACCCATCATAAAACTCATTCCTGGTATTTCGGCCGAGTTCCAGCCCAACAAAAGCGGTACTTGCGCTTGTTCCTTAGCTTTAAATATTTCCGGTAATGTCTTGGGTAAAAAGTAGTTATCGAGGACTATCGGAAAGCCAAACCGCTGAGACTCATTATAAAATTCATAGATATCCCGGCTGGATAAGCTGCGCAAATTTTTGATAGAGTTGACTCCCGCTTTGAGTAAAAATTCCTGACCGGTTTTTTCGGCTTCAGCCAAGGAAACAGGGGCTAAAGTAGGATGAATGCCCGCTCCGCTTTCTCCAATAGCTCCCGCAATCAGATGTTTTCCAAGTGGTGAAGCCATTTGATAACTTACCGAGATGGACCCGGCAGACTCCCCGGCAATGGTTACTTTTTTAGGGTCGCCACCGAATTTAGCAATATTTTTTTGTACCCATTTTAGGGCTGCAACCTGATCCAGCAGCCCATAATTGCCTGAGGCTTTATAAGGCGCTTCGGCACTTAACTCCGGGTGAGCCAGAAAACCAAAAATGTTCAGGCGGTAGTTGCAGGTAACCACAACGATGCCTTTACTGGCCATGGTTTCTCCATCATACCGGGGCTCCGATCCGTCACCGGCCACATAACCTCCCCCATAGAAATAAAGCAATACCGGCAACCCGCCGGAATTTCTTTTGGCCGGGGTCCAAACATTCAGGAAAAGGCAATCTTCGCTGACCCCGGAAGAACGGGAATTCATATCACCCCAGATCAATCTCTGCATTGGGCGAGGCCCAAATTTTTTGGTTTCCTTCACACCCACCCAGGGTGTCAACGGTTGTGGGGCTTTCCACCGCAGCTGACCAACCGGCGGCTTGGCAAATGGAATACCCAAATAAGTCTGTATTCCGGTTTTTGTATCATACAGTCCTTCAATGACGCCATGTTCAACGGTTGCCCGTACCGCAAAACCGTTTTGATTTTGAGCCAGCAGCAGCGAACTCAATTGACACACGACCAGGATTAAGATTAAATTCCTTTTCATCTTTAATGAATTATTGACTAAAAAATGTATTTCTACTCTTATGAATTAAATTATTGTCTCAAATTGCGACAATAATAAAAAAATATACGCATATTTACCTGTGCCTGTGGCTATTTTTTTTGGAACTATGAATTTTATTCCACACCTGGCTTACGATTCAGTTGTCTTTGGGTTCTCCGGGGACAAGCTGAAAATTCTGATCATGGAGTATCACAACACCGGATTATTTGCTTTGCCAGGGGGATTTATTCGTATGACCGAAAATCTGGATGATGCGGTTAAACGAGGATTATTCGAACGCACCGGTTTGAAAGATATTTATCTCGAGCAGTTTTATACTTTTGGGTCGCTAGAGCGGCATCAGCCACAGGTTATGCAGACCATTATTACCGCCAATGGACTTCCGCGAACAGGTCACTCCTGGTTGTTGGATCGTTACGTTACCGTGGCTTATTATGCTTTAATTAATTATAAATTGGTAGTGCCTCGTCCCGATGAAATATCAGATTCTTGTACCTGGTATAATCTGGATGCTTTACCAACGCTTATCCTGGATCATCAGCATATTGTAGACAAAGCTTTGCATGCCCTGCGTGGGAATTTAGATTCACATTTAGTGGGTTTAAATTTATTGCCACCAGTCTTTACTATGAACGATTTACAGAAAGTGTACGAAGTTATTTTAGGTGAAAAACTGCATCGCGGAGCTTTTCAACGCAAAATGCTGAGCCTGGGTATCCTGGAACGGCAAGCTAAAAAGTACAGCGGTGGCGCACATAAAGCGCCCTATGTTTATACCTTTATTTCAGCAAACCGGCATTGATAGAACGATAACCGGGCCGGGCGATAACAGCATGGCTGATTATTTTAAACAAAACCAAAATTCATCTTCGCCATGATAAGGTGCTTTTCCTTCAGTTGTTTATTTTTTTCTTTAGTTTTTGGATCTCCGACAGCTGCACAGACTACTCTAGCCAGTCAATATCTGCACAGTTCCAAATCCTGGTTAGATCTGGATTATGTGGGCGATGGTCAGGTGGGTCACCGGCTGGATGTCCACCTTCCGGCCAAAGGGAAAGGACCCTTTCCGGTCGTGGTCTGTATTTATGGCAGCGCTTTTTTCTCCAACAATTCTAAAGCGGCGCTAGTCCAAATTGGCCTGGGACAAGCGTTACTTCAGGCCGGGTATGCCGTAGTTGCCATCAACCACCGTTCCAGCCGGGAGGCGCTATTTCCAGCACAACTTCATGATGTAAAAGCTGCGGTTCGTTATATCCGAGCCAATGGTTTAGACTTTCATA
>JAYRWN010000167.1:0-5895 GCA_041917975.1 Saprospiraceae bacterium
GGTTGGAAAACCGGAGTCACCCTGGCCGATGTAAATGCTGATGGTTGGCTGGATATTTATGTTTGTTTTTCCGGGAAGGGCTCACCGGATCAAAGACGCAATCGTTTATTTATTAATAATGGTGACCTTACCTTCACGGATCGTGCTAAAGACTATGGTGTTGATGACCCCGGTTACACCACCCATGCTTCATTTTTTGATTACGATCGAGATGGTGACCTGGACCTCTACGTGTTAAATCATAACGTGGTGGTTATTCGCGAATTTGAATTTGCTAAAGCCAAGGACACTCGTCACCCATTTGCCGGGGATCGCTTATATCGTAACGACGCCGGACGCTTCACCGATGTAAGTGCCGCCGCCGGCATTAAAGGTAATCCGTTGGGATTTGGCCTGGGTGTTTCGGTAGCGGACATTAATCAGGATGGATGGCCGGATATTTACGTCTCAAACGATTATATCGAGCCCGATTATGTGTACATCAATAACCGGGATGGCACCTTTACTGACCGGCTCAGCGAGTACATGCAGCACATCTCTTATTTTTCCATGGGTTGCGACGTCAGCGATTTTAATAACGATGGGTGGCCGGATATTTTTACTCTGGACATGCTCCCGGAGGATAATCAACGCCAGAAATTATTGTATGGCCCGGATAATTACGAGCATTTCGCCTTAATGGTGCTCAACGGTTTTTATTTTCAGAATATGCGCAATATGCTCCACCTGAATAACCGCAATGGCACCTACAGCGAAATTGGTCAATTGGCCGGTATTTCCAATACCGATTGGAGCTGGGCCACCCTGTTTGCCGATTATGATAACGATGGGTGGAAAGATTTATTTATTACCAACGGGTATTACCGCGATTATACCAATCGCGATTTCCTTAAATATAAGGGCGATTATTATTTCGAAAAAGGGCGGGCCAAAGAGCCTGCCGATACCTTTCACCTGGTGACCACTATGACCTCTACACCGGTGCACAACTATATGTTTCGCAATCAGGGTGATCTGACCTTTGCTGATAAAAGTAAGGCTTGGGGCTTTGCGGAGCCGGTCTTTTCCAATGGAGCAGCCTATGCCGACTTCGATAATGACGGTGATCTGGATTTGGTGATTAATAATCAGAATGCCACAGCTTCCTTATGGCTCAACCAATTGCGTGAAACCAAACCGGAACAACATTTCCTGCAAATCCTGTTGCAAGGTAATGCGCCTAACCGCCAGGGTATCGGTGCTAAAACGCGTATTTATGCCGGCGGACAAATTCAGTATTTTGAAATGATCGCCACACGCGGGTTCCAATCAGCCGTCAGCAATCGTATACATGTAGGTTTAGGTACGGTACAGCAGGTAGATTCCATCAGCGTCACCTGGAACAACGGTCAACAAACGGTTTTATATAACGTACCGGCTGATCAACGCCTCACCATCACCGAGCAGACGTCCACGACGGCAAAACCCTTGATTCCAAATAAACACCACACCTATTTTACGCAGGTTACCTCACCATTGCCTTTTACCCACACGGAACAAGGCTTTAATGATTTTAAGCGCCAGCCGCTATTAGTAACCATGTATTCCAATTGCGGTCCGGTGATGGCTATAGGGGATGTCAATAAAGATGGGTTAGAGGATATTTTAGTTGGTGGAGCTGAAGGTTCACCCGCTAAAATGTTACTGCAAAGTGTGGATGGAACGTTTACACCTGCACTCAGCTTTAACCCATCCGCTGAATTCACAGATGCGGCAGCATTATTAGTGGATTTGGATCAGGATCAGGACTTGGATATTTATTTAGTCAGTGGGGGGTATAACAATTACGAACAGGGCGATAAATTTTTGGAAGACCGGGTTTACCTCAACGATGGTAAAGCGCGTTTTACCCCACTCTCCACCGGAATGCCCTCTATGCCTACCAGCAAATCCTGCATTGCCGCCGGTGACGTGGATAACGATGGGGATCTTGATCTGTTTTTAGGCGGGCGGGTCATTCCGGGTAATTACCCGTACCCGCCGGATAGTTATTTGTTAATTAATCAAGGGGGGAAGTTTACTCCTGTTCCTCCCGCTTTCGCTCCGGACCTGTTGAACATAGGCATGGTTACCGACGCCCGTTGGCTTGACCTAAATAAAGACGGCTGGATGGACCTGGTGGTAATTGGTGAATTTATGGCCATCGAAGTATTTCATAATCGGGAGGGAAAAAAAATGGAGCGTGCCACGGCAACTTTTTTTGACCGGCCAATTTATGGGCTGTGGACCAAAATGGTGGTCCACGATTTTGATCAGGATGGCGACGAGGATTTTATCATCGGTAATTTTGGCCGGAATACCCAATTGAAAGCCAGCGTGGAAGAGCCGTTAACACTGTATTATAAAGATTTTGATCGCAATGGATCGGTGGATCCCATCCTTTGTAATTATGTGCGGGGGGTGTCCTATCCCTTCGCCGGGCGGGATGAACTGCTGGACCAGATGGTCAGTATGCGCAGTAAGTTCACCTCCTATGCGGCTTATGCTGATGCCAGGTTGGAAAATCTCTTTTCAGCGGCGGATTTACGTGGCGCTCCTGAGTTGAAAGTGACCGAACTGAATTCCATTTATCTGGAGAATATCCAGGGTAAATTAATCCCTCGTGATTTACCGGTGCAATTTCAGTTTGCTCCGGTGTATGCCATGACTTTGGTGGACATAAATCGGGATGGACATATGGATGTGGTCGCTGCCGGTAACCAGAGCTCTATTCGTATTCGACTTGGAGTCATGGATGCTAATTTCGGTCAGGCATTTATTAACGATGGTCGAGGCCAATTCTCTTATGTTCCACAACCTGAATCGGGTCTTAATATTACCGGGGACACGCGCTCATTGCAGATGCTGACCATTGACCGGAAAAACTATTTAATTGCCGGCGTGAATAATGTCGGTGTCACCGTTTACCGCCTTAATTAATGGAGAGTTATGTGTAGAAAAATTTATCTTTTTTTGTGCTTGTTCACATGGTGGGGCTGGTTATTATGCGCTCAGGGACCCGCAACAAAATTATTTGCCGAAAAAATTTTCAACATCTCGGAGGTCATGGTGCACGATGTGGCCAATCCACCCGCGGCGGCTCGTTTTTACGCTTATGCCATTTTTGGCGCCTATCAGATGGCAACCTATAAAAATCCATCCTGGTCGACCTTAAATAAAAAATTGCAGACGCCATTTGTATCCGCCATTATCCCGCCCAATGACTTCAATCTGTCTTTCTGCGCCAGTTATACCCTGCTGGAAGTCGGAAAAAATATTATGCCTTCCGGATACCGCCTGGAGGAAAAACAATTAGCCCTAACCAAACAATTCAGAGCTCAAAAAATACTCAAAAAACCACAACTGGCAGCCCAAATTATTTTTTGCCAACAGGTGGCCGCCGAGGTCGTAAAATATGCTTCTGAGGATAATTACCGGCGTTTGACCGGATTCCCCCGCTATACGCCGCGCAAAGGAGACGCCTACTGGTATCCGACTCCGCCGGAATATATGCCGCCGGTGGAACCTAACTGGCAGCGCATGCGCACCTTTTTTCTCGAACGGGCCGATCAGTTTGCACCGGCCCCACCCGTAGAATATGATCAGGACAAGGGCAGCGATTTTTTTAAACTGATGCTGCAGGTTTTCGAAACCGTCAATGGAGCCACTGCAGAACAAAAAGCCATTGCTGAATTTTGGGATTGTAATCCTTTTGCGGTGGAATACTCGGGGCATATGGCTATCGGCATCAAAAAAATCTCCCCGGGTGGTCACTGGATCAGCATCACCGGCATCGCCTGTCATCAGGCTGGATTGTCTATCGATTCTACTATTCTGGTCCATACGCTGGTCGCGTTGACCTTGCACGATGCGTTTGTCAGTTGTTGGCAGGAAAAATACAGCAGCCACCGCGTGCGGCCGGAAACGGCCATTAATAAATTAGTAGACCCATCCTGGCGCCCTCTTTTACAGACGCCACCTTTCCCCGAGTACACCAGCGGTCACAGCGTGGCTTCGGCTTCCGCTGCTGAAATCCTGACGGCTTTTCTCGGCGATAATTTTGCGTTTCGCGATTCCTCGGAAGTTTACTTTAATCTTCCGGTGCGGGAATTTCCTTCTTTCCGTGCCGCCGCCGCCGAAGCCGCCATCTCCCGCTTATACGGTGGTATCCACTTCATTGATGCCTGCGACGAAGGCTCCCGGCAAGGCCGGAATATTGGATTATATGTAATAAATAAGATAAAATGAATTATGAATTATGAATTATGAATTATGAATTATGAATTATGAATTATGAATTATGAATTAATTCCACATTTCTAATTTCTAATTCCAAATTCCTAATTCTTGTAAACCCCATCATACCTACTCCCTAAGTACGCGCCCCACTTCACCGGTTCTTTTAATTTTATCGAGGTGGAAATGCATTTCATTTTCATGCCGAGAAACAACACCAATCCCACCGGGCTGTAATATTGACAATGGATGATGTCCAAATAGTGGTCTCCATCCAGATCACCAATCCAGGGTGTGGTGAAAATATTTTTATAGCGCGTGCTGCGTTCTATTTCATGTATTTTTTGGGTTTTAAAATCTATGGCCACCAGGCGGTTAGTCAGTTGGAATTTAGTCATGTCGCTGAACCCGCGTTCGCAGTCAAATTCGTTGATGCTGATGATGGCTTCATCCTGCCCGTCGTGGTTGAGATCATAAGCTATGGGTGATGAAAATCCGGTACAACCCAGGTTATTTTGGTAAACTAATTTGCCGGTTTTGCCATCCAGTAATATTTGTAATGATCCCGTGTTATCCGGCCATACGCCCTGGCTCACAAAGGTGAAAAAATCCGGAACGTCATCATCGGTAAACTGGCCGACGGCAAAGCTGTTGCTACATTCTGTACTGTCCGCCTGGTACTCCCACAGGATCTGATGGCTCCGGCCATCCACCGCCGTAGCTTTGCTGGCGTGTGAAATGGCCACAACATCCGGATGGCCGTCCCCGGTAATATCCGCCAGCACGGGTGAAGCAATAAAGCCATGGGTTTGTTCACTGACTAAAATTTTAGCCGAGCTCAGTCCGCTGCGCATCAGGTCATTCAGCAGCACCTGGTACAGATGACCACCAAAGGTCTCGCCGCCCGAACCAAATATAATCACAAAATCCTGACCACCCTCAGGAGCATAACCTACCGGTGACATATAAGTCTCCATGCCATCCGGCATCGTATCTTTAGCCAGAATGTCTCCGGTTTTGCTATCGAACAAAAACAGCACACCCGGATAACGGTCCTTTAATGAATGAGCGGCTGCAGCGGAGTTGCCGCCATTGACTGCAACGATCTCCGGGAAACCGTTATTATTGCGATCCGGCACCAGGATGGTGCTGTTAAAATTATAGCGGGCATAACGCAAGATGGGATCAGACTCATGCACCGCCGAGTCATAAACGAATGACCAGATCAGTTGGCCAGTTGCTCCATTTAAGGCCTTGAATACCGGGCTGCGCCCACCGATGAATACTTCGGGAGTACCCTCGCCGGTGATGTCGTAAAAAGTAGCCGCACCATACACCTGATCATGGGTGGGATGCTCCCAGAGCGTGACCCCTGTTTTTCCATCCAGGGCTAGGATGCCCTGTTCGGTGTATTCTTCTTCGTTTTTGCCGGCCCCAATGACTACATCCAGGATACCATCTTTATTTAAATCAGCTGTGCGCGGCGAGGATTGCGAGCCAATAACCGGCATACTGATTTCCCAGGCAATATGGGTTTTGCGTTTTGTACAACCGGATATTGTATTCAGTCCGGCCAATAAGATGACGGCGATTATTATTTTTGGCATAGTCGGATAAATTCTCCGCATAATTATCATTTTA
>JAYRWN010000168.1:0-1659 GCA_041917975.1 Saprospiraceae bacterium
GCCTTTGGTTTTGTTTTGATTACCATTGGCTGCCAGGCCAACGTCTAAACGGTGGTAGGGCCTTAATCTGTAGCCATTGCGTTCACTAAAATGTTGTATGACCAGTTCCTCAATCCCATAACTGCTTACCGGAATAGTAACTGGCCTTCCACTTTTGAATGTAAAGGTGGCATTTAGGGAATACGTGGGGTTAAATATCTTTTTGATCTGGATGGTTAATTGATGTGGTTGGTCAAAAGAAGCCGGAAACCACTTGCCTTGATTGATCATTAACTCAGCGGAAGTCACGGTACGGTTTAAAATTCTGCTCCAGGCATAATTAATATTCCATTGCCATGACCCATGTTCTTGGTTATACTCCAATTCCAGACCGAATGATTTGCCCTCTGCCGGGATTAATTCGGTTTCCAAATGGTTATTGCGTAACAGGTCCGCAAAATCCCTGGAAAGTAATTGGTGATTCATTTGTTTATAATACACTTGAAAACTCCAACTGGTTAATGATTTTGATTGACCGAAATAACCTGCCGAATAACTGTTAGCGGTGGTGGGTGGCAGGTTGTCCGTGCTGATTTGCCACAAATCCACTGGGGTAGGTGTTATCGTATTTGATAGTTGATGGATAAATTGTTGCAACCGATTATAAGCTATTTTAAGGGCATGGTTTTGATTTAGGCTGATATTTAATGATAGCCTTGGTTCTAGTCCGGGAAATGATTTAATTGTTTTCCCTTTCTGCATTTGTATTGTATCGATTATATTTTCCAGCACGGGCAGAGCATCTGACTTGTAAACAAAAAAGAGAGCAGGCCCTTTCCAGCGATACAGGCTATATCTCAACCCGCCATGAAAAGTAAACCGATCGCCCAGTTTGATTTCGTCCTGAATAAACCCGGCAATAAGATGACCGCGTTGTCGTTCTATAAAAGACGAAGCGGCGTTTGATTTATGATCATACGGTGTGATAATCTCCGGCTTCATCCGCTCCCATTGACTTTCCGCACCTAGTTTAAGATAGTGCTTATCCAGTTGAATACCATAATCGGCAGTCAGCCGCCAAGTGTCCATTCCTGAACTTAATTCAAAGGCATTCTCCCCTTCAGGGTCATATTGCCTGGCCTGGTAACCGGACTTAGCCAAATGGAAGTTGGCTATTCGATTCGCGCTTTGGTTGTATCTCCAGTTTAAATTCCCGGCAAAAATTTTCCAACCATAGCCAAAATCTTTAGCAAATTGGAAATTGTCCCTGCTCACTAGTGCATTGACATCTACTTTATGACGGTCATGGATAAGGTGATCCAATTTAAAAATTCCATCTCCAAAGTAAACTTTACTTTGCTGGATATTGGGTGCAGAAATTTGTTTTAAAATCCAGTTAGTATATGATGATCTGAATGCGCCCATCAAGCCGGTGGTGCCCTTCCGGAGAGGGCCGCTGAATCCTAGTCGCGCACTGGCCGGACTTATTCCTGCCGTTCCGTGCCATTGTTTTTTATTACTTTCTTTCAGACTTACCTGCAGGACTGAGGAAAGGCGATTGCCAAACTCCGGTGGGATGTGTCCTTTAAATACTTGAACATGACCCACTGCATCCGGGTTAAATACTGAGAAAAAACCTAACGCATGTGAGGTGTTATATATCAAAGCTTGGTCAATCAA
>JAYRWN010000169.1:0-5968 GCA_041917975.1 Saprospiraceae bacterium
AACGGTTTTTCACTGTCGTAGGGGACATCTTCTTTTTGTCGCCGTACAGCTTCCATAGATGAGGGCAACTCAAAGGGCAAGCGGGCCTGAAATTTTTGTTTACCAAAAATCATGGCAAACAACGCTTCATCAGAAGCCCCGAAATTCCCAATTAATGCTGCGCTTTTATCCGCTATTTCCGGTATGACCGCCGGTCGTTCAAAATAAAAATTAATAATCGTAGGCACTTGATCCAATAACTTCAGGAGGTTGGTTTTCTCTTCTCCTTTAAAATCCAGGTCCCCATGATGAAAGATCCTTTCGAGGAGCCCCGGTCGAGGTTCAAAGGGTGTAGATAACCTGAGGATGGCTAAATCTGCCTGTTCGGGATCATTGACCACTTGTCCATACGTGCCGGCGATGGTTTTATCCATATCCTGTACATAGATCTTCAGGTTTTTGGCTGCTGGCAGGGCAGGTTTTCCATTTATTTCCGCGTTTTTGAGCAACACTAAAGATTTGCACTGTGCTTCATACCCCTGGGATCTAAAAGATGGTTGACCCACGATTTGAGTGGCTTGCTCCACATCCACATAGGGCTGGTCAAATAAGCCCAAACGAAATTTGTCGCGCAGAATCCGTCGAACGGATTGATCAATCCGTTCTTCGGTGACCTGGCCGGACTTTACCAGGCGCACCAACATCTCAGGAATATTCTCCCCGCCGAATTGGTCCACACCGGCTTGGACCGCTTTTAACATCCGCTCTTCCTCCGAGAGCTGCATGACACCATGGGCACGGGCCGGGATATCAATCCAGAGCACCTTGACATCCGAAATAACGCCCCAATCGGTACAAATAACCCCATCAAAATGGTATTTGTCCCTCAACAAGGTGGTCAATATGTCTTTATTAAAGGCAAAACCTACATTTTCCGACGTCTGGTCCATCGGTACCCCATAATAGGGCATGATTTGTGCCGTGCCGGCAGCGAAGGCCGCTTCGAATGGAATGAGGTGGTATTGAAAATTTTGTCCCGGATAAACCTGGCCTTTTTGAAACTGAAAATGTGGGTCAAGGCCTTCTTTTTGAGGGCCGCCGCCGGAGAAATGTTTGGTCATACAGGCTACACTTTGGGCGGTAAGGCTATCGCCTTGAAAACCCCGCACATACGCATAAACCATTTTAGCGGCCAAGTGCGCATCCTCCCCAAAGGTGCCATTTATTCTGGCCCAGCGAGGCTCCGTAGCCAGATCAGCCATAGGATGCAGAGCCATGTGGATGCCCACCGCCCGGTATTCCTGGCGGGCTATGTCTGCAAAGGTTTGCATCAGGCTGGTGTCACCGATGGCCGCAAATCCAGTGGGTTCGGGCCATTGGGAAAAATCACCGGCCATTTGACTGACCAACTCATTTTTGGTAAAATGATGGCGCGGATCACTGGCTATAGTCACCGGAATACCCAGGCGGGTTCTTTCCGCCGTTGTTTGGATGGCATTGGTCCATTGAGCCAATTCAAGCGTACCCGGAGTTAATAAAAGATTAAAATGATTCATTTTCTTGGCTACCAGCAGTTCAGAATTAGGCAGGGCTAGAAAAGATAAGGGGCTGGTTAAAGTCGGTTTTTCTGATAACTGTCCGTCTTCACTGGTATTAATGATGCCAAAAAACATGGTGCCGGCTTTTTCCTCCAGCGTCATCTGGCCTACCAGGTCAGCAACCCGTTGATCTACGGATAGGCGGGCGTCTTCGTAGGGGTCCAGTTGTCCGTTTTTATTTAAGTCGCGGTATACGAAGCCCTGATCTTCCCGGTTCTCTGCACGTACACCCAATTGGGCTAAATTTTTTTTCGATTTAAAATGCGCCGAGGTAAACAAATAGGTTAATCCTAGCCCGGCTACCACTATTAAAGCCAATACAATGCTCGCGGCTACCTTAATAATTCGAGTGATTAATTTTTTCATGGCCATTATAGATTATCCCTAATATTAAGAAGAAATAAAATTCCTGACCTCCTCTTTGGGGTAGATCTTCATCAGTCATCCCACTCTTCCTGCTCAGGCAAACCCGGCAGCTCATAGTGTCTTTTCACAAAATTACACCAGGTACAATCCGCTTGATTGCAGCCAGGCTGGAATTTATAGGCTTTGATGGATGTCCACACCTGCTTTATTTGTTCCTTGACCAGCTGTTCATCTTCCGGGCGAATCTGTATTTTTTCCCGCCGCAGTTCTCCTTTTTCATCCGCCTGAATAAAATCAAAATACCCGTGTGAAAGTGACCAGGAAAGCATAGGGTCCTGATCAATTAATATCTTGTAAAAAACCATCTGCCGCCAATAGTCCCCGCCCTGGGGCATTCTTTCTTTTGGAGGTGACAGTTTAGGTTTGGCGTTTTCATACTTCCCGGTTTTGTAATCAATAATTTCTATGCGGTCTTTATAAATTTCTACTTTATCCAGGATCCCGGTGAGTGGAATGTCTTCCCAGTGCACCTGGGCTATTTTTTGCTCCACAACTATTCGTTCGGGCTTGATCATGCGTAGCAAATGTTGTTTTAAATAATCCCGTAACATCTGCTCGCCCATCACCAGGCGGTCGGAAAATTCTTCCGGGGTGAAATGAGCCTGATAATAGACCATGGCCTGGCGGAACACCTGTATTAAACGACCGTAATTATCGTCGGCAGTAATATTCTCCTCATGCCGGAAAAAATCCTCCAAAGCTTGGTGGATGGCATTACCAAACCCCAAATGTTCGGCGCGCGCCTGGGGTACCCGGAGAATATTTTCAAAATAATAAGTCAGCGGACATTTGAGGTACTTGTTGACGGCAGTAGCATTGAGCTGCAAGCCTTGCAACACCTGGTCTATATAATTTTTCTCCAGCAAATCAATGGTGCGCGGGTCCGGACTGATAAGTTGCTGATAAAAAGTAAGAATGTCGTCAGCTGGTGTTTCGGTCAATACCGGTTCAATATCTTCATTGATCATTAATTCCGCCACAAATCCACTCTTCTCCTGGTCTCTTCCGGCCACATCACTGACGGCATAGCTGATGGTTAAAGCTTTTTTAGCACGGGTCATGGCTACGAAAAACAAGCGCCGTTCGTCTTCCTCACCATGGATGTCGTCGGTTTGATCATCATAAGGGAGCTCGAAGCGATCCGCACCATAACTTCTGGACTCCCAGGTGTAACGCGTATTGCCGATAAAAAACACCTGCTCGAACTCCAGCCCTTTGGCGCCATGCGCGGTCATAAAATTCACGCCATCCTGGGCAAAAGATATTTTAGTCAGCGCAAGCGGCAAATGATGAATGCGCATTTTGTCCATCATCTGCAAAAATTCACCCAGGGATAAGTCCGGTTTTTTATCACTTTCCTGCTTGATGAATTCAAACAAACTGGTCAGCAACTGGAGGTTCCAGATCTTTTCATCGGACTCCATGATAAAACGGAACAGGTGACATTTTTGCACCACTTTTTCCACCAGGTTTTGTAAGGTGAGGCTATGCTGATATTTGATGCCATAATTCAGCGCGTCGCGTATATCCTGAATGGCCGTCAGGTCCGTAAAACCCAAGTGGCGCAGGAGAACTTCGTCTGCGAGTATTTCACGCCAGTAGAGCGGTTTTTCTCTGGATGAATTTAAACGAATATGAACGGCTATACGCGCCAGGTAAGAGGGTTCCAGATCCCAAAATGCATAATGCATGATTTCAAATAACCGCCATTCGCCAGAGTGAGACACCTGGCCTTCCAGATGGATGTATTGCAGGATACTCACCAGGTTAACAATGAAAGGAAACTGCAGGACATCGATTTTGCGTCGCGCATTGACCGGGATACCTTGATATTCACAGGCCTTAATCAGATTCTCACCTTGCTGGTGTTTGCGATAGATCACAGCCAGGTCGCCATACCTGACCCCCTGAACATGCAGCGCTTTAATCTGACGCAAGACATCGGCTTCTTCCTGAGCCGTATTTTGGTATTGCCTGATGACCGGCTGGCCGTATTTATGGGCATGTCCGCTGCTGCCGATGAGTTCTTTGCGCAAATGCGGGGTAAAATTGACCAAGCGCTGGCTGTTTTTGGCAATCAGTTTTGACGACCAGTTCAGGATAGGTTGGGTGGAGCGGTAATTATGGGTGAGTACGATGGGCTCCGGCTGATAGTGCTGCATAAAACTCAGCATATTGTCCATATTGGCCCCCTGAAAACGAAAGATGGCCTGATCATCATCGCCCACCACAAAGAGGTTAGGACGTTCCCAATAGCTGGCCAGGAGGGTGAGGATTTGATTCTGAGCACCGTTAGTATCCTGAAATTCATCCACCAGGATGTACAGGTACTTTTCCTGGTAATACGCTATAAACTCCGGCTTTTGTTGGAAAGCTTCCAGAACCCATAAGATCATATCGCTAAAATCATAACGATCCAGGTCGCGCAAGCGCCGGTTATAGTCGGGTAATAAGGCCGCCGCTAACAGGGTTTGCTGGTATTTTTCCATTTTGCCCCGTCCCCGGTGATTCAGGTCACCGGCTTTCCAGTCCCCGGAGGCTTTTTTCAAGACATATTCTGCATCCTGAAGCATTTCTTCTTCTCTGCGCCGCACCTCTTGTTCCAGTTGGGCATAGGATTTATTCTCCCGCTTTAGATATTCGAACAAATTCTTAAAGCGCGGTAAATCAAAAAACCGCTGCCCCGACAGGCGCCGCAGCGGATGTTCCGCTGGCAGATCGAGCAGGAGGTCCCGATACACATCCACCAACTCCAGGTCACTCACCGGGCGCAGATCACGAAACTCACCAAACATAGACCGGTTGTCCTGAATGATCTGGTTACAAAACGCATGAAATGTAAAGATGGATACCTGATACGCCTCCGGGCCGATGTATTTCAGCAGCCGTTCCCGCATAGCCAGAGCGCCGGCTTCGGTATAGGTCAGACATAACAGATTATGCGGCCGGGCATCCGTAGTCTGTAAAATATACCCGATACGCAAGGCAATGGTCTCCGTCTTTCCTGTACCCGGACCAGCCAGGACCATGACCGGTCCTTCGGTGGTTTCTACGGCCCGCCGCTGATGGTCATTCAACTTATCCAGCGCTTCCTTAAACTTCTGGTTAAGTACTTTTTTCTTTTCAAACGATAAGGCTAACTGCACGCTTTATTCTCCGGGATGGTTTTATCCGTCAAAGAAGCAAAGGTAAGATTTTTTATTGGGGCGGATTTAAGGCAATGGAAGAAGGCCAAAAAAATGAAGCCTTGGCTGGTCATTATAATTTGGCCGAAGAAATCTAAATAATTAATTTTATCTGTTCAAGATCGGCTAAATCCCATCCAGGATAGCAGTTTTTCTAAAAGAAAAACAACTTAATAATTGCCAGGACCATAGCCACAATCAGCAGCCGATAAGCCCACTGTCCGGCGTGTTCATAACGGGTAGCAAAACGTCCACCCCACCAGCCGCCTAACGCCTGACCAGCCGCTAACACGGCCCCGGTGGACCAGTCCACCAGCCCGCGCCAGGAGAAAAATAATAACGCCAGCAACGTACATAAAAAAATGACCACATTTTTTACTGCATTGGCATCAATGATCTCGTACCGGGCCACTAAGGACATGATGATCAAAAAAAATACCCCGACACCCATCTGGATAAAGCCGGCATAAAAACCCAGCACCAGAAACAAGGGCACGCTTAACGTGGGCGGTAGTTGATAGTGCTGATCACCTTTCTTCAGCCAACGTTCGGGCCTGATCAGGATCAGGATCAACATCAGGATCATGGCATAACTAAATATTTGCACGAAGGTCGCATTGCTGATGCGCGTCGCCATATAAGCGCCAAACAAAGCGCCCAGGCACATCAAGACTATGAGCAACCGGCTGCGGCGGATGGCCGGCCAGCGATGCCTGATAAAATGAGGTGTACTGGCCAGGCCCTGAGCTACAATGCCGATGCGGTTTGTGGCGTTGGCTA
>JAYRWN010000170.1:0-10446 GCA_041917975.1 Saprospiraceae bacterium
AGTTATTTAAATAATCGGTGGTCAAAACGAAATTTTTCCACCGGTCTGATTGAAATTAAAGTAAAAGCAGGTGTCGGGGATTAATCAAGATGTAGGGTCACCTTTTTCAAAGAAATTACACTTAATTAAAAAATTAATTACCAATCTCTTACAACATTTTTTACATTTACCTTCCCACCATAACCTAAGTATCCACAACAATCAAATTACGACAAAATGAAAAAAACAGCACAAATTACCACCAGGCTTTTTGCATTGATTTTAGTTACGGTAGTTACCTGGACATGTCAGCGCGAACCTGATATTTTGCCTCTCGAGGAGCAGTATAGCGCAGCAGAATCCCGTTTAAAAGATTCCATTCGAATTTGTCATCAACCCCTGGGAAATATACTTTACAGGGGAACTAAGATTATGTATGTCAAGGAAAAGATCTTGAGTCAGCATCTTAAACATGGGGATGTGCGTTTGGATGATCAGGATAAAGATGGTTATTATCCTGACAATGCTTGCGGAATCGGACCGATGGGAGATTGTAATGACCTTGATGCAAGTATTCATCCGGGGGCTTTCGATATCTGTGGTGACGGCATCGATCAAAATTGTGACGGCCAAGATGCCCAATGCATAACCTGTGCCTGTTTAAGTTTTGATGTGCGGGACACCATTACCTTTTTCTGTGATTCTGTTTTTGTGGCTAGTAACTGCGATGAGTGTGTCGCGGATACTGCCAGGTATACTATTTTCAGGGTTAGCGGAGCCTATCATAACTTGGAAGCACACTATTGTTATAATGGAAATCAAATAACCACATCGGGTAAATGCGACGGTGTGGATGTTTCGTATGAACAGGTGATGCAATGCCGCACCATTTTACAGGCTCTGGTTTCCGCTCAGGGCGTAACCTCCAACAGTTGTGGATTTGATAGTGTTAATTGCGGCGAAGACCTTGGACAGTCCGGCATAAAGCAATAAAAATATGCCTTGATTTAAGGTGATAAGATTTTTTAAAGGCCTGGTAAAACCATCTTTGCCAGGCCTTCATATTTTAAACCCGACCTGCAATAGTTTCTCATTTACTTCTAAGGTCAATTGAGTGAAACACTCCGGAATCTTTTTTCGTTTTATTGGCAACAGGTTTCAATGGTATGCGCAAAATTCGCCTTATACTGATATGGATCATTATCTCTTTTACCTACTCCAGTTATGCGCAAATTACGGCAGACTTCACCGCTATTGATCAATGGGTCTCAAGACAAAGGCTCCAGGATACCGGTCTAACCGCTTTGACCCACAAATTGGTTGCGCCGGCAAAAAATAACCTGGAAAAAATACGCGCCATTTATCAGTTTGTCATTCACTTTTTATCCTACGATCATGAGGCTGCTGAAAGTGTCCACCGGCGAATAAACCAGAATACTTATGATATCCTAAAAAGAAAAAAGGGCACCTGCTGGGATTACGCCTCCCTGGTCTGTACAATGGCCCCTACGGCCGGCATCCCTTGTCACGTGGTCAGTGGTTTTAGCAAAGCGGATAACCGACCTACCGCAGTTGATTCTGTTCCTGACCATGCCTGGAATGTAGTTTACCTTGACTCTATGTTTTACCTTTTAGATGCCACCTGGGAAAGCAGCCGGATAGCAACCGGGGAGAACAAAAAACAAAACCCGGACTTGGTCTATTTTTTAACCCCACCCGAAAAATTTATTGTTGATCACTTTCCCAGTCTTCCGGCTTTTCAATTACTCAGGTGTCCATTATCGATGGAGGAGTTTATCCAAAAGGTGGAACACGAGCAGGATACGCCATGCACTTATTCCTTTCAGGACAAGCTCAAGCTGTTTTTAGGGAAGTCCTTTTTAGAGCAAAAAATAATAGAAATGGAGTCCGACTTCCGCATGCGGCCCAATGATAAAAACCGTACCGGTTGGGGACATGCTTTGATCGACAAAGCGATTGTACAAAAAGAGCGAGCCGATGTGCTTTATGAGCAAAACGATTATGCTGCCAGCCTGCCTATTTATGCCGAAGCATTACTTTTTTTTCGACAAGGTGAAGAAAAGACACCATTATATCCCTGGCAGAAGGAAAGCCAGGCTTTTTGTCACCTCAATTATGCCCAGGTCTTGTACCGTTTCAACCACCGTCAAGGCTTATCTTTAGATCCGGTCACTCATCATCTGACCATGGCCAAATCCATCCTGGAAAAACTTAATTCGAATTCTTTTCAAGTTCAAAACGCCCTGGGGCAGATAGCACGTTTTTTAAAAGCTTTAGAATAGTTGTAAATTATGTCTCCACCTTTTTATAACTTTGGATAGACACTTAGAAAATAATTTTTTGGCCCATGTCCCTATTTAGACATTTCATTACTCACATATGGTTGATGTTTATCCGATCACCGCGCTTGTCCCAGCAATTATTACAATCTGTATTCGGTGGCCTATTTCTTCTATATTTGTGCATTACTTTTATTGGTCTGGGCTGGATACTGCCAGAGTTATTGGCAAACGCAACCTTCTCCGTTCCTCTGGACCATGCAGTGATCCTGTTTTCATTAGTCTATTTCACAATTGACATCTTGCTGAGATTACTGCTCCAGAAATACCCATTCGTACAAATCAAAGGCTACCTGTCGTTAGCGATACCCAAGACCACACTATGGCATTTTTTATTAATAAAATCTATCCTAAATATTTTTAATTTACTTCCTCTTATTCTTATCATCCCTTTACTACTGAGAAGTTATAGTTCTCAATGGATGGATTATAGTCAAGTTTCCCATGTATTTTTTATCATCCTGGGCCTAACCCTATTTAACCACTATTTTTCTTTTGTTATTCAGCAATATAGTCTGATTAGACCCCGGGCAGTTTTGTTACTTATTATACTCAGCGCATGTATCTTCTTTGCCGGCTTCAAAGGAATAATTCCACTGGTTTCTTTTGGTCTGATTATTTCCGGTAGTTTATTATCACATTGGGCCACAGCATTAGTTCCGATTATATCTGCTGGGGCCATGTATTATTTAGGTCATCATTTGTTGTCTATCCGCGGTTATTTAGAAGATTTCCAACCAAATAAACCAAGTCAATTCTTAACTTCTTCAAGAGGATTTTTCTCCACTTATGGTATAATCGGCCGTTTAATGGATTTTGAACTAAAACTCATGCTGAGGAATAGAAGGTCACGCCAATTTTTAATCATGGGTTTAGTGATTGTCTTCTATCCATTACTTTTTCTGGATCCACCATTTATGTTTATGAGAATATTTATTCCATTCGTCGTCACCGGAATTATTACTTTGAATTACGGGCAGTTTTTCTTATCCTGGAATAGCCCACATTTTGATTTTATTTTGACCCGCCACATAAAAATGGAAGAAGTCTTTTTAGCTAAATATTACCTGATGGTATTCAGCGCTTTATTAATGTTTACCATTTGTATTCCTTATTATTTTCTTAATGTCCAAAATTTGTGGACTTATTTTGTGATGTTACTTTTTAATAGCGGATTCAGTGCTCACCTATATATTTTCTCAGCCAATTATTTTTCCAAACGAATGGATCCGGATAAGGGAGCTATGATGAATTATGAAGGGGTTACTCTCGTCAGTATTATCCTCGCTTTTATTATTATTCTTGTGCCCATTCTAATCATGAAATTGGTTACTTACATGGGATATGCGCACGTTGGGTGGTGGCTCATTGGCGGCATCGGACTTATAGGATTGGCCTTACACAGGGGTATTATTTCCTCTGCCGAGCAATTATTTCAAAATAATAAATACCGGCTCGCACAAGAATTCAGAAACAAAACTTAATTATTAAATGCCTGAATTAATGCTAAGACTAAATAACATCAGCAAAAAATATCAAAACCAGGTAGTGCTTAATATTCCAGACTTAGTCATTAAAGATGGTGAATGTGTAGGCCTGGTAGGCAATAATGGCGCAGGTAAAACAACCTGTTTTAGTTTAATTTTAGACTTAATTAAGCCTACGACCGGCGAAATAACCATACAAGGTCATGCGGTAAATCGTACTGATGAATGGAAAAAAAATACCGGCTCATTTTTGGACGAGAGTTTCCTGATTTCATTTTTAACCCCCAATGAATATTTTCAGTTTATTGGTTCACTTTATGCTTGGCAGGCTGAAGACTTAAAACATTTTTTAGAATCTTTTGAAGACTTTCTTCAAGATGATATTTTGCTAAACAAAAAATATATTCGTGATTTTTCAAAAGGTAATCAGAAAAGAATCGGCTTAATCGGGAGTATGATTGGTCATCCGCAACTGCTTATTTGGGATGAACCTTTTTCGAACCTGGATCCAAGCTCGCAAATCAGGTTAAAAAAGCTGATCACTCAAAAATCAGTAAAGCAAACCCTGTTCATTTCCAGTCATGATCTAAACCACATCGCCGAAGTGTGCCACCGTATTATTATCCTTGAAAAAGGTATAATAATTCAGGACCTGCAATCCTCTGCAGAAACGCTTAAAACCCTGGAAAACTATTTTGCTGTTTAAATAAGCGAAGGCAACATGCACTCAGAAAAAAGGGCCAGCCAAAGACATCGATTTATATTTGATAAAAATAACGGAAAAATTAAATGCTTTTGTTATGTTTATACACGGCTGATCTCCGGTATGATGTGGAACTGGTGAGGTTGGGGTGTGTGCAGGTTGCTGGAGGGACGGAAATGGTATTGCCCGCCTGGTGCTTAGGCGCATAAGGGCAATTCAAACATTTGTTACCGCAACAATACCCACGTTGTAACAGGTATTCCCGGGACAAAGGCAGATAGGACATAAGAATATAATATGAATAATCGTGGAAATAGGAACTTGGGGTTCGCAATAAAGTTCATAGAGGTTGTGAAAAAAAATATTCCATTTTATTAGCGTACCCTCATTTTAAAAGTTGAAACAGGAAGAGAGTCCCGATTGATTAAATTGCCCTGGTAATAAGGTTGCCAGCCATAAAAAAGAAAGCGCGGCTTTTCGTTGACAGGCAGAAGGATGATATTAGCTTTTATGGTCCCCTGCAGCGGATGAAAATGCTCATCAGTAAATCCTTTCACCGGGAGGTTATCTTGAGTGCTCAGGCCTCCGGATTGTTTTTTAAATTTTATTATGACGTGATCAGCTCTGAATACTGCCATTTTTGGTTGCGGGCCTGATGCCATGATCTTGTAATGATAATAATCTTTTAAAGCCCAGCGGGCTAATCGTTCTCCGATTATTTTTTTATTGGCCGGATGAACATTATGCTGCTCGCCGGCATCTAACGAAACAGCCATGCCGGAATGAGGGATTTCCGCCATGATTTTTTGCTGCTCAACTCTAAACTCAGGCCAGAAATTACTTAAGTAATTAACCGTATCGATGGAAGATAATTGCACGAAATAAAAAGGTAATTTTTTTTGCTTCCATTGTTGCCGATAATCACTGACCATATCCTGAACCAAATGACGGTATTCTTGCACGCGATCCCATTCCTGGGCATTGCTTTCTCCCTGATAAAAAATCAAACCTGTAATAGGAAAATCAAAAAAATTGCTTACCCCTGACGAATAAACAAAACCTGGTTTAAATGGATGAAATGGGCCGCAACTATCCCGCGGTGCAGAGGTGGCATGCGGAATATTTTGAATTCCGCGTTGCCTGACCCATACCGGAAGGTAATCATTGTCTACCCAAGAACCCCGCAATTTTAAGGGGTATTTTCGTTTTAATACTTCCGGATTCAACAATGATTCAATCGGTATTCCCCCGACCGCTACATTTATTAAACCGATTGGGATGCCGGTCATTTTCCGTATCGCGGAGCCAAAATAATAAGCCACCGCACTCATCGGTTTTAAGGTGCTGCTGTCACTGATTTTCCAGGCGCCTTTAAAAAAAGGCGGATGCGCTAATTCATGCAGAATTTTTGATGAAAAAATTTGGGCATAAATGTTTTTACCGGGATAATCCGTAGGATAAATACGCAACAAGTCATCGCCGCAAGTATTTTTTTCGACGGGAAAATATAGTTCACGTTCTAAAGGAAATTCCATATTACTTTGACCGAAACAAAACCATACATCTCCAATTAAAATATCGGACAGGGTAATTAATTGTGCAGCCGATTCAATGGTTAATTGTTGTGGGGTTGGTTGATAAGGGGATGGTTTCATCGTAATTACCCAGGAGGAGTCCTTAGCAATCGTGGTGAAATATTGGCGTCCTAAAAATTTTACTTTAACCTTCAGTTCTGGTATTCCTTTACCCCAAATCTTAACCGGCTGGTGTCGTTGTAAAACCATATGATCACTGAAAATAGTGGACACCGAGAGCTGGCATAAGGCAGGGGAAAACGCTGTGCCTAACCAAACCACAAACAAAAAAGGGTACTTATCCATTTCTTTGTTCCAGGTACTCCTTTAAAATCATCCAGCAATACCATTCCTGCCGGGGCAGATGAAAGGGCCCTTTGAACAAATTACCTTTAGTGGGCTGGGCTACTGTGCCATCGCGGTGCAAATATCCAAACCATTCACCATGCCGGGGGTCATAAAAATGGCGGTAAGCATATTGATGCACCTGGTTATGCCAGGTGGCGTATTTCGCATCACCGGTGAGTAAAAATGCTAACAAGGTGGTGATGATTGCCTCATTGTGCGGCCACCAAAATTTCATATCCTGCCAATATTCTTGTACCGGTTTATGGTAAACATCACGAAAATAAAATAATCCGCCGTATTCCTGATCCCAGCCTCTTTCCCACATATAGTCCAACATTTTACAACCCAAGGCGATTAAATGCGGATCGTGATTCCGGCATTTGGCTTCATGCAAGATGAACCAGGCACCTTCTATAGCGTGGCCCGGATTAAGTAAGCGGCCATCCATATGATCAATGATGCTCCCGTCAGGGGCCACTTGTTCCATGACACAGCGCAAATCATCTTTAACGAAAAAATGCTCAATCTCCTCTATCCATTGCTGAATATAAAAAGTCATGGCGTCGTCCCCGGTTAGTTCCCGCAATTGCTGGGCTGTGTTGAGCATGATCATGGGTACTCCAATGCCTTTGGCAGGACGGATGGCCGAGAATTTAGCCGGAAGCAAATGAGGTCGTTCTTTATAGGTGCAACATAATTTGAACACATTTTTAGCCCGTTCAAGCGCGTCCGGGTTATGAGTGATCTTTCCAAAGGCAGCTGCTGCCAACACATAAAACGTTTCCGAAAAAAAATAGCGCCGTTTGCGAATAGGGCGACCATCCCGGGTCAGATGAAAAAACATTCGCCCAACCTGATCAAAACCAAACTGATTAAGAAAATCATAGCCGGATTTAGCTCCTTCAATCCATTCGTCCCTGGGTTCTACCGTCCGGGCCAAAGTGGCCAATAACCAGGTGGCTCGTCCTTGTATCCATACGGCTTTATCATCGTCAATCAGCGATCCGTCCGCATCACGCATCAGTAAGAAACCTCCATATTCCCGATCAATGGAACGGGGAAACCAAAAAGGGACGGTATCCTCCAGCAATTGCCGGTAATAAAAGTCTCGTAACTGAATGAGTTCATTTACTTGGTATGACATGGTTATTTAGCCAGAAGGGTGGTGATGGGAATTTTTACAAAATAGAGATCGCCTTGTCCTTCATAAAGGATACCCAGATGAGCGTCGCCGATTCCGGTCAGACAGGAATAACCGTAAGTCATCCTTTCATCAAGGAGAAAAGGACTGGGTAGCCAGGTTTCACCAAGGTCTTCGCTAGCCTGGATGGTCATATTGTACCGCCCGGAGGAGGTGTGTGGATTACTAAAAAATACCAGTTCGGACCACTGTTGGTTTATGCGAACCCGGCTCTTGAACAGACTGCCCATGCAAACCGGGTCCTTCAAAGCCTGATAAGAGGAGGAATGTTCCACCCATTGCCCTCCCAGATCGTCCGTACAAGCCACGCTGCGATAGCCTCCACGATTATCACGCATGTTTAGCATTAAGCGACCAGGTGTAGTTTCGATGACCTGACTTTCCGTGGTGTTCGCTTTAGGCCCGTGAATTTTTCCTTGCCAGGACCGTCCGTGATCCCTACTATAAATAATGGTGGAATGCGGCATTTTGTGTTCATCCCAATATTGAGCGGCAAAAACCAAAGTACCGTCATGCATGACTATACCGCGTCCCGGGCCATTAAAAAACAGATGCCAGGCAGGGTTTTTTACTTGGGTGGTGATGGAATAAGGCGCAGACCAGGTCAGGCCGTCATCGGTGCTTTTCACCAGAACGAATTGTCCGGTGGTGTCCGGGGATAAACCGGGTAATGAACCCGCGATAGAACGATTCCCTTTGCTCCATAAAGCAGCCACCCAGACCGTATTGGTGGCCGGGTCATAAAGTATGGCTGGATCGCCAATACCATTATTTTCATGAGGTGGACCCATATCCATGATGGTTCGCATAGGCTCCCAGGTATTCCCGCCATCGGTGCTGCGGCTTAGCCCTACATCGATGTGTCCTGGTAAGTCCCGGCTGGTTAAATAGCGGATGTCATATACAGCTAAAAGTATTCCTTTGCCGGTAGTAACCAAACCAGGAATACGATAGGTGTGCACCTGATCCTCTCCGGCTTTTTTAACTACGCTGCCGGTCAAATGTTCCAGCTGCCCTTTGGTCAATATTTTTATCACCTTGCCATCTTTTTCCAAAGCTGTGAGTGATACTTTTAATGACTCTCCAACTGGAGCGGAGGTTTTTAGTTGAGGACTGAGCCAGATAAAATGTTGTCCGGGACCAAGTTTAATATCCATGGGGATGGTAAAGTCGGCAGATACCGGTTTAAAGGAAGAAACCTTTAGTTTGGTATTAAATGGCTCTGCTTCGGTCAGAAATACATCAAGGTTATCAATCTGGTTAACTAGTTCTGAGGTTAATTGTCCCTTGATTAGACCAAGATGAACAGTCTGGCCGCCAGAAACCGGGATAATCAGTTTTAGCACAGGGTTGTACATTGTTCCTTTCAGGATAGGTATGGCTAAGGATTCGGCAATCACAGGATTTTGGGCCGTGGCCAAAGTTGTTTGAAAAACGATAAGGATTAACAGCCAAAATTTCATGCGGAGTCTGGTTAAATAGTTTTTGAAATAAAAATTATCCCTCATGTAAATTACGGGTGTGTGGTTTTAACAAAAATAACTGGCTAAGGACAGCTACAATTACGATCAATCCCAAACCGATAAACCCCTGCCCTAGGTGTCCCTGGTCGGAAATTTTGCCTAAGAGACTGGTCACATAAGCACCAAAAAATACGCCCACTAAATTCATAAACCCATAAGCCGTGGCGCGATAGCGCGGTGAAACAAACTGACACAGGATGGGCATATTGTTCGCATCAAAAAGGCCAAAACCGAGTCCAAACAAAGCAGCGGCTCCGACTACACTTAGAACAGAATCACCATATCCGATCAAAAATAAAGCGGGAATGGTTAAACTCAGTCCAATTGCGCTGGTGAAAATTCGCCCCTTTAAGTGCCTTTGCAGCCAGAGATCCGATATGACACCACCAGCTATAACCCCAATAAAAGAAGATGCGGCGATGGTGATGGTCGCCAAAGGACCGGCAGTAGCCATATCTAAATTTAGATTTTCGGAAAACAAGGTGGGCAACCAATTTTTTATAGCCCATCCAGGTAGGCTGGGTACCGCAAATACCACCAAAATAACCCAGAATGCCGGATTTTTAAATAAAGTGGAGAAACTGGTGATCAGCGGGATGGTAGCTGATTTGTGTTCTGAGGCATTTTTTTCCGAGCCCCGGTATTCCTTTAAGAAGATGATTAAAATCAAGGCATAAAATAGGCCTACCCAGCCAAATAAAAAGAAGGTCCGTTGCCAGGAAAATCTTTCGGCAATGGTGGCGCCAAAGCCGCCTAAAGCTTGTCCCAGATAAATGCCGGTCATGTGGATGCCAATGGCCAGGGACCGGGTTTGATCGCTGTGGTAATCGGCAATTAAAGCCAAGGCAGCCGGTATGTAAGCCGCTTCACTAAAGCCCATGACAGCCCGCAGGATATATAAGGTTTGAAAATCGGTGGCATAACCCATGGCCAGAGTCACCGCCGACCAAATAGTCAAACTGGCTACGATTAATAATTTACGATTCACCCGGTCTGCAATCAAGCCAGCCACTGGACTCATTAATCCGTATACCCATAAAAATACTGCCATCAGTGCACCAAAATTGGAGGCTGACTCCAGTTCGGCCAGATCTATTTTCATGGCTGGGCGCATGGTGGAAATCATCTGACGATCTAAATAATTTAACAAGGCTACAAACCACAGCAGCCCGACAACCACCCAAGGGTATTTCGACCCAAATTTCATGGTCGGTCGTCATTAATGGTTCCTAAAAAAATGTGTGGTGTGCGTTGTCCTGGTTTTATTTCTC
>JAYRWN010000171.1:0-5110 GCA_041917975.1 Saprospiraceae bacterium
GAAATTGTCGCCCAACGGGTGGATTCCATATTCAAAGCAAATCCGGGAAAAAACATCATCTCGGTGAGCCAAAATGATGGCAACTTCACCAATTGCACGTGTGATGCATGCCGAGCCGTTGATGAACGGGAAGGCGCACCTTCGGGAAGTCTAATTTATTTTTTAAACAAATTGGCGGCCCGTTTTCCGGATAAGGAATTCTCCACCCTGGCCTACCTCTACAGCATGCATCCACCCAAACACCTGAAACCCCTACCCAATGTCAACATCATGTTATGCGACATTGATTGTGACCGGGAAGTTTCGCTCACCGAGAACGCTTCGGGTCAGGACTTTATGAAGGCTTTGCGTGGCTGGTCCGCCATCACCAAGAATATTTTTATCTGGGACTACGGCATTAATTTTGACAATTACGTTTCTCCCTTTCCTAACCTGCACATTCTGCAGGATAACATGCGCTTATTCAAACAGCACCATGCCACCATGCACTTTTCGCAAATTGCGAGCAGTCGCGGTGGGGACTTTGCCGAGTTGCGCAGTTACCTGGTGGCTAAACTGCTATGGAATCCGGACATAAATATTGACTCGGTGATGCAACACTTTCTGCACGGCTATTATGGCCCGGCAGCACCATTTATATACCAGTACATTAAAACCATGGAGGGCGCTTTATTGGGCAGCGGCGATCGGCTTTGGATTTATGACACACCGGTATCACTAAAAAAAGGCACGTTGCGGCCGGCATTACTGCGGCGTTACCAGGCCTTATTTGATGCTGCCGAAAAAACCGTCAAAGATAACCTCACCTATTTGGAGCGTGTGCAGCGCAGCCGACTTCCCCTGCAATATGCCGAATTAGAAATTGCCCGCAGTGAACCCGAAAAAGATTTTGTTGCCTTAAATCAAAAATTGAACTTATTCGAGGAACGGGTGAAAAGATTTAAGATCCCCACGTTGAACGAACGGAACAATTCGCCGGTGGATTATTGCACCCTGTATCGCACCAGATATATGCCCAGGGAAGAAAAAAGCCTGGCTCTCGGTGCTAAAATAATTTATGATCAGCTCCCGGGCCAAAAATACCAGGTGCTGGGTCAAACGGCCCTAACGGACGGATTGTTTGGCGGGTCCACTTTTGGCGAAAGCTGGGTGGGTTGGGAAGGCCAGGATGCCACTTTTACGGTAGATCTGGGCACACTAAAAACGGTGCAACGCGTGGAAACCGATTTTCTGCACCAATTGGGTGCCTGGATTTTGCTGCCCCAAAAAGTCACCTATAGTTATTCTTCCGATGGCATTAATTTTACCCAGTGGAACACCGTGACCATTCCGGAAGACCGCTCACCGCAAGTAAAATTTGTCGGTATTTCCAGTGAATTAATTCAGCCCACCGCTTTGCGTTATATCAAAGTTGAAATTAGTGGCACCAAAATTTGCCCGGAATGGCATTATGGCGTCGGACATGCCTGTTGGTTTTTTGTGGATGAAATTTCTGTAAATTAATACCCGAGTCCATGGAGCTTAACTTCCTGGCAGCCATACCATAATTCATGGTCCACATCTTTGTAATTATGAACGTTTTAAGTAATTAACTTTATTCAGCTACCTTTAGCCAATGGCCAGCGAAAAGAAACTGATCCTCATCAAAATTCTGCACACCATCATCTGGGTATTTTTTAATGTGGTGATTTTTTACATGTTGTATGCGGTCGTGGTGGGCAAACTGGATCACTGGCTTTGGATCGGTTATGGCTTGTTTTTATTAGAAGGACTGGTGTTGTATGTATATAATTATTATTGCCCGTTGACTATTTGGGCCCGGAAATATTCGGACTCATCCAGGGACAATTTTGATATCTACCTGCCGAATTGGTTGGCGAAATACAACAAATTAATTTATACGTCTATTTTAGGCGTCATCATCTTACTCACTATTTATCAGATCTTAAAATAATTTCAACCGTGATGATTAATATTCATGCTTCCACTTTAGAATTTCTTCGTGAATTGGCCATACACAATAACCGGGCCTGGTTTGAACAACATAAATCCGATTATACCGCTGCATTATATGATGTTCAGGCGTTTGTGGACGCTTTGATCCGGGAGATGAACACCCATGATGTGTTAGAGCCCACGACCGGCAAAGACAGTGTATTCCGCATCTATCGGGATGTGCGTTTTAGTAAAGATAAGACGCCCTATCATACGCGCTTTGCCTTAGGCTTACAACGGCTCGGTAAACAGCGGCGAGGAGGATATTATTTGCACCTTCAACCCGGAAATAGTTATTTAGCCTGTGGTTTTTTTGGCCCGGAACCCGCAGACCTAAAACGTATCCGTGATGATATTGCGGTCAATCATCACCAATGGCGTCAATTGCTGGAGCTTCCCGGCATCCTAAAAAATTTCGGCACCATGCAGGGTGAACAATTAATTACAGTGCCGCGGGGCTTTGATCCTGCCCATCCCGCCATCGATTTATTGCGGCATAAGGCGTTTATTTTCCGCCACGAATTTACGGATAAGGAGGTTATGGCCTCTGAATTTGTCCATCATGTCAGCGAACGATTTAGAAGCATCCGGCCATTTTTTGATTATATGAGCGAAGTACTCACCACTAATCTGAATGGTGAGTCCATCCTTTAAATTCATAATAAACCGGATAGAAAATATCTATGAAATAATTCATGATTCTGGAAAAATTACCGGCTGTTTTACTAATCATCACCGGGGGCTATTGGAGCGTTGCTTATGGAAAACTTCAGCGCCAGGCCGGAGTTGTGGCGACACTGGTGGCGCTGGTCATCTATGGCGGCGGAGGATGGACCGGATTAGGTATGCTCGGGTTATTCTTTGGAGGCTCCGTGTGGGCCACTTCCTGGAAAAAGGATCAAAAAAAGAAATTGGTCCATGATATTTGGGAACAACAGCGCAGTACCAGGCAAGTGCTGGCTAATGGTGGCGTAGCCGCTTTATGTGGCCTGGTTGGGATGATCTTTCCTGCGCAGGCCGGTTGGCTGATGCTGGCTATGGCCGGAGCATTTTCATCAGCAATTGGTGATACATTATCTTCTGAGTTGGGCACCCTGTATGGTCAAAAGTTTTTTGATGTAGTCAGTTGGCGGCAAGGAAAGCGCGGTGAAAATGGTGTGATCAGTTTTGAAGGTTTGGGAATAGGATTATTGGCCTCGGGAGCGATAGCTGGCCTATTTTGTATTGGCCAGCAAGTTACTCAGCCATTCTTTGGAATTGTCCTGGCCGGATTGTTGGGAAATTTGACTGACTCCTGGTTAGGGGCTACACTTGAACGCCAAGGAGTAATCGGCAATAATGCCGTGAATTTTTTGAATACGTTAATCGGCGCAGCGATGGCGGTAGTTTTGGCCTATTAATATCAGGCGACCCCATCGGCGTCGTATATCTTTTATATAAATTTTCTATAAAGATGGCATTCCCGCGGATGCTAAGGACACTATAATGTTTGTTTGAACCCGAACGGTTCTAATCTTATTTAATGCAACGGATCAACGCACGACGCATACGACCCCTTCAGGGTCGAATATTTATGACTTCTAATTATTCTATAAAGATGGCATCCCTTCAGGATGCTAAAGACACTATGATGTTTGTTTGAACCCGAAGGGTTCACATATTTATAGCAATAAACAGACAAACCCATTCAGCGACCCCGTAGGGGTCGTACTTTTTTTACGGCAATTTTGAATAAGATGGCATTCCTGCAGGATGCTGTAAATGATCACATTGATGTATAAATGAACCCGAAGGGTTCACATATTTATAGCAATAAACAGACAAACCCATTCAGCGACCCCGTAGGGGTCGTACATCTTTTTACGCCAATTTTCAATAAAGATGGCATCCCTTCAGGATGCTAAAAACTACCATAATAAAGTATGATCGAACCCGAAGGATTCGCATCTTTATAGATTTTGAACCAACATACCGGTCATGTGGTACCGTCTGAGTTGTATTTATCGTATTTTATAGTCATTATTTAATATACTGCAAGTAAATATTCAATAATTTATAACATTTTTGAATTAATTTAAGACCACAATTCAAAATGGCTGGTACATTTTCTCAAATATATATTCAGGTAGTATTTGCTGTAAAGGGCAGGGAGAGCTTAATTCACAGTTCATGGGAAGAGGACCTGCACAAATATATTAGCGGCATAATTAGAAATAAAGAACAGAAATTGTTAGCTATTAATGGAATGCCGGACCACATACATTTATTAATAGGGATGAAGCCAAACTGTTGTTTATCAGATCTGGTACGAGAGATTAAGAAATCATCACATGAATTCATCAGAGAAAAGAAGTTTTCAAAATTCCGTTTTCAGTGGCAAGAAGGTTATGGCGCCTTTTCTTATAGTCACTCATCTTTAGATCAGGTTATTAATTATATTAACACTCAAAAAGAACACCATGAGAAGCAATCTTTTCGGGAAGAATACGAAAACTTATTGAAGAAATTTAAGATTGATTTTAATCCTGAATACCTGTTTGAATGGTATTAATTAAATAAATCCTATCTATATTATTTCACATAACCCGATGGATTCGCATCTTTATAACCATGCATCAACACAGGGAAGCATGCGACCCCGTCGGGGTCATACATCTTTTACGTTAATTTTCTATAAAGATGGCATCCCTTCAGGATGCTCTACTACTCTAATTACGTATGTTCGAACCCGACAGGTTCGCATCTTTATAACAATGCATCAACACAGGGAAGCATGCGACCCCGTCGGGGTCGTACATCTTTTACTTGGAATTTTCTATAAAGATGCATCCCTTCAGGATGCTATTAACTACCATAATAACGTATGATCGAACCCCAAGGGTTCGCATCTTTATAACAATGCATCAACATCCGGAAGCATACGACCCTGTCGGGGTCGTACATCTTTTGCATTAATTTTCTATAAAGATGGCATCCCTTCAGGATGCTCTACTACTCTAATTACGTATGTTCGAACCCGACAGGTTCGCATCTTTATAACAATGCATCAACATCCGGAAGCATGCGACCCCGTAGGGGTCGTATATCTTTTGCATAAATTTCTATAAAGATGGCA
>JAYRWN010000172.1:0-1890 GCA_041917975.1 Saprospiraceae bacterium
CGGGCAGGTGGTTTTAGACAGTGATCGCAGTGGCCACATGGTGTATGACGATACTCGCCGAAGTAGTTTAAAATGAAATTGGTGCGGCAGTCGCCGGATGACGCCAATTCCCACATGCGTTCCAATTTGGCGGTTTGTACAGTTTTAAAGGATTCATTGGCCTCGCTGCTATCGATGAATTCTTTGAGCTGCAAGTAATCCCGGTAACTGTAAAAAAGCAGCGACTCGGCTGGTAAGCCATCGCGACCGCTGCGTCCGATTTCCTGATAAAAACTTTCTACGTTTTTGGGTAGATTATAATGGATCACCCACCGGATATTGGATTTATCGATGCCCATACCGAAGGCAATGGTGGCGCAGATGATCTGCACTTGATCCTCTTGAAATTGTTTCTGGGTTTGTTCTCGGTCCCTGGCATCCATTCCGGCATGATAATAAGCGCTTTTTAAGCCCATGGCATTCAGGCGCATAGACAGCTCTTCGGTGCCCTTGCGGGATAAACAATAGATGATGCCACTTTCTCCCCGGTGTTTGGATAAAAAAGCTTGTATTTGTACCATTCGATCTTGGCCCTGACCGGCGCGGATGGTGATGTTAGGGCGTTCAAAACTGCCAAGATACACCTGCGGATTGGATAAATTAAGCTGTTTGCATATGTCGTCCTGGGTGGCTTTGTCTGCAGTGGCCGTCAACGCTAGAAAGGGAATTTCCGCAAATCGTCTTCTGACTTGGCCTAAGGCTACATAATCCGGGCGGAAGTCATTGCCCCAGATGGAGACGCAGTGAGCTTCATCAATGGCAAATAAGTCGATGCGGATCAGCTGCAATAGTTTTTGGATGTATGCCGAATTTATTTTTTCCGGTGAAATATACAGGAGTTTGATTCGACCTTCCGTCAGCAGATTTTCGATCCGGTTTATCTCGTCCGGAGCAAGATTACTGTGCAGGGCAAGGGCTTGCACACCCAACTGTTGCAGGGCCTGGACCTGGTCAATCATCAAAGCGATCAGCGGTGAAACCACGATGGTCGTGTTTGTTGAAATCAACGCTGGAATCTGATAACACAGCGATTTTCCACCTCCGGTAGGCATGATTTCCAAACCGTCCTGACCCTGACAAACTCCGGCGATGACTTCTTTCTGCAGGTCCCGGAATTGGTGAAATCCGAACACCTCCTTCAGGGTTTTATAGGCCGCGGACATTTGTTTTTCCAAACGAACATCCCAGGTGATCACATGATCATTATTATTCATGGGTTAAAGATGAGGATTTCTCTTTATATAAAAAGAACATCCACGTCTACATACGATTATATCCGTTAATAAACGCTTATTGAGTGACCATAGTTAAATTATAAAAAGTGTAAAAATCTCCCCTGAATGCTTTTAAATCAATCTTTTTAAATCCTAATTGCTTGATATTCTTATATTAGATGACTAAAGAATTTTCAAAAAATAAAACCCACATAACACTATTTTATGGAACTTTGCCCCCTCATAAATTACAAAGCAAAAACATATGCCGAAAACATTGTTTGAAAAAGTTTGGGATGCACATGTGGTTCGTCATATTGAGGATGGGCCGGATGTTCTCTTTATTGACCGTCATTTCATCCATGAAGTCACCAGCCCGGTTGCTTTTCTGGGATTGAAACAGCGTGGACTAAAGGTGATGTTTCCGGAAAAAACCTTTGCCACCGCCGATCACAATACACCGACCATCAACCAACACCTACCGGTGGCAGATCCGCTTTCGGCTAACCAGCTCAAAGCCCTGGAACAAAATACCGCCGAATTTGGTATTTCACATTGGGGTTTGGGACATCCTAAAAACGGCATTGTACATGTCATCGGTCCGGAATACGGTATTACCCTGCCGGGTATGACCATC
>JAYRWN010000173.1:0-1625 GCA_041917975.1 Saprospiraceae bacterium
CGGGCAGGTGGTTTTAGACAGTGATCGCAGTGGCCACATGGTGTATGACGATACTCGCCGAAGTAGTTTAAAATGAAATTGGTGCGGCAGTCGCCGGATGACGCCAATTCCCACATGCGTTCCAATTTGGCGGTTTGTACAATTTTAAAGGATTCATTGGCCTCGCTGCCATCGATGAATTCTTTGAGCTGCAAGTAATCACGGTAACTGTAAAAAAGCAGCGACTCTGCTGGTAAGCCATCGCGACCACTGCGTCCGATTTCCTGATAAAAACTTTCTACGTTTTTGGGTAGATTATAATGGATCACCCAGCGGATATTGGATTTATCGATACCCATACCGAAGGCAATGGTGGCGCAGATGATTTGCACCTGATCCTCTTGAAATTGTTTCTGGGTTTGTTCTCGGTCCCTGGCATCCATCCCGGCATGATAATAAGCGCTTTTTAAGCCCATGGCATTCAGACGCATAGACAGCTCTTCGGTGCCCTTGCGGGATAAACAATAGATGATGCCGCTTTCTCCCCGGTGTTTAGATAAAAAAGCTTGTATTTGTACCATTCGATCTTGTCCCTGACCGGCGCGGATGGTGATGTTATGGCGTTCAAAACTGCCAAGATACACCTGCGGATTGGATAAATTAAGCTGTTTGCATATGTCGTCCTGGGTGGCTTTGTCTGCAGTGGCCGTCAATGCTAAAAAGGGAATTTCCGCAAATCGCCTTCTGACTTGGCCTAAGGCTACATAGTCCGGGCGAAAGTCATTGCCCCAGATGGAGACGCAGTGAGCTTCATCAATGGCAAATAAGTCGATGCGGATCAGCTGCAATAGTTTTTGGATGTATGCCGAATTTATTTTTTCCGGTGAAATATACAGCAGTTTAATGCGACCTTCCGTCAGCAGATTTTCGATCCGGTTTATCTCGTCCGGTTCAAGATTACTGTGCAGGGCAAAGGCTTGAACACCCAACTGTTGCAAGGCCTGGACCTGGTCGATCATCAAAGCGATCAGTGGTGATACCACGATGGTCGTGTGTGCTGAAATCAACGCTGGAATCTGATAACACAGCGATTTCCCACCTCCGGTAGGCATGATTACCAAACCGTCCTGACCCTGACAAACTCCGGCGATGACTTCTTTCTGCAAGTCGCGGAATTGATGAAACCCGAACACCTCCTCCAGGGTTTTGTAGGCCGCGGACATTTGTTGTTCCAAACGAACATCCCAGGTGATCATATGATCGTTATTGTTCATGGGTTAAAGATGAGGATTTCTCTTTATATAAAAAGGACATCTACGTCTAGATACGATTATATCCGTTAATAAACGCTTATGGAGTGGCCGTGGTTAAATTATAAAAAGTATAAAAATCTTCCTTGAATGCTTTTAAATCATTCTTTAGAAAAGCTAATTGCTTGATATTCTTATATCAGATGACTAAAGAATTTTCAAAAAATAAAACCCACATAACACTATTTTATGGAACTTTGCCCCTCATAAATTTCAAAGAAAAAAAAATATGCCGAAAACATTGTTTGAAAAAGTTTGGGATGCACATGTGGTTCGTCAGATTGAGGATGGGCCGGATGTGCTCTTTATTGACCGTCATTTCATCCATGAAGTCAC
>JAYRWN010000174.1:0-7987 GCA_041917975.1 Saprospiraceae bacterium
ATTCATAATTCATAATTCATAATTCATAATTCATAATTCATAATTCATAATTCATAATTCATAATTCATAATTCATTAAAACTTCCTACTCCATTCTTTTGGCCAACGTTCTACCACCACTTTGGTTTGGGTAAAAAACTCGATGGCATGTTTACCCTGGCCATGCAAGTCGCCAAAAAAACTTTCTTTCCATCCGCTAAACGGGAACTGCGCCATTGGCGCCGCGATACCGATGTTAATGCCGATATTACCAGCCATGGCTTCATGGCGGAATTTCCTGGCGCTGCTGCCACTGCTGGTAAATATACAGGCCATATTGCCGTAATGATTCCGATTAATAAAAGCAATCGCCTCCTCCACACTGCGCATATGCAACAAGGACATGACCGGCCCAAATATTTCTGTTTTAAGCAACTCGCCGTCGAAAGCCAGGTTTTCCAATATGGTTGGATAAACGAAACTGCCATTCTCATAACCACGGACCTGGTGGTCCCGACCATCCAATACAAGGGTTCCTTCTTGTTCTCCTTGTGCAATCAGAGATTCGATGCGCGATTTGCTCTGGTGGTTAATCACCGGACCCATCTCCACGCCTGCATCCAGACCATAACCTACCTTACGTGTTTTGGCGGCCGCATAAAGGGATTCTTTAATGTCTCCGCGGTCCTCTACCGTTAAGACCACTGAGGCAGCCAGGCAACGCTGACCGGCGCAGCCAAAAACACTATCGGTAACGATTTGGGCGGTCAGATCCAGATCGGCATCCGGTAAGATGACCACTGGATTTTTTGCGCCGCCCTGCGCCTGCACTCGTTTGCCATGCGCAGTGCCTTCGGCATAAATGTATTTAGCCACCGGTGTACTGCCGACGAAACTAACGGCTTTGACCCAGGGATGGTGCAACAAGCCATCCACGGTAGCTTTACCGCCATGCACCATGTTAAGAACACCTTTGGGTAAATCCAGCTGATCGATCAGTTCGAAAATACGCACCATGGTCAGCGGTACTTTTTCGGACGGTTTAATGATCATACAGTTTCCCGTGGCTATCGCATAGGGCATAAACCAAAAGCTGATCATGGCCGGGAAATTAAAAGGGGCTATACATGCAGTGACCCCTAACGGTTGCCTGATCATGTATTCGTCAATGCCGGTGGCAACATTTTCCAGAAATTCACTTTGCATGAGCATCGGTGTTCCGCAGGCGACCTCCACATTTTCTATCGCCCGCTGAATTTCACCGGTTGATTCAGCCAGAGTTTTCCCACATTCCAGAGTTATTAACCGGCTCAATTCATCGCGATGGTCTTCCAGCAATTGTTTGAGTCTAAACAAAGGCTGGATTCTTTTCAGCACAGGAACACTATGCCATTCTAAATATGCGGCTTGTGCTGCGGCAACTGCTTTTTGTACATCGGCGGCGGTTTCTGCGCCATAAGGAACTTCCGCCAGGATTTCTTGGGTAGCCGGATTGATTACCGGAAGTGACGTGGGGCAATGGCTTTGCACCCATTGACCGTTGATATAATTTTTAAGTAAATCCATTTTTTATAATTACTGCCGTTTAATGCATAGCGTAATAAATCAAAATTGTTACCACGATCAGAAAGATAGCCACCGGTCGGGTGTATTTCCAGGGAGTGATATTTACTTCTCCCGTATGCACCGGTACATAAGGATTCGTGTTTTTGTAAATGGCCGAAACCCCCAGCATAACCAAAATATTCAAGACAAATTCGATGCCCCAGATGTGGATGTAATGGATATCCACTTTTAACCAAAAGGTGGTAACCAAATAAAAAATTAATCCAGTAATGACGGCGACTTTAGCCCCGGTAGCGGAAACACTTTTAATGAAAAAGCCGCCAATTAAAATGGAAGCGATGGGTATAAAAAAGATACCATTCAATTGTTGGAGTAACTGATATAATCCTTCCGGAGCTTTGGCCACCATCGGAGCCACCAGGATGGCAAAAATGGCCAGCAAAATAGAGGTGGTTCGCCCGACACGGACAATTTGTTTATCAGTCGCAGCTGGATTAATTTGTCGCTTATAAACACCAAAACTGAATAAAGTAGCGGCACTGTTCAGCACAGCATTCATTGTGCTTAAGATAGCCCCCATCACCACCGCCGCAAACAAACCGACCATGCTGAGGGGGAGGATTTTTTTAATTAATTCGGGATAAATGGTATCCTGGCGGTCATATAAAGTATCACCAAAATAATAAAAGCCGATGACGCCTGGCAAGACAATGATCAGGGGCATCAGGATTTTAAATAACCCCATCAATAAAAATCCTTTTTGAGCTTCTTTGAGATTTTCTGCACCCAGGGCGCGTTGCACAATCACCTGGTTCATACACCAGAAATAGATTTGATTCACGACCAGCCCGGTAAACAACGTGCCAAAAGGAACGGGCGAGTCCTTGCCGCCGATGGCACTAAATTTTTCCGGCGCAGCAGCATAGACCTTGCTGATACCTTCGCTCAGACTGTTATTGCCAATGTCCAGTAAGGCGATGATGGGCACCACCAACCCGCCGACAAACAAGCCCAGGCCATAGATAGCATCCGAATAGGCAATGGCTTTTAATCCGCCGAATATAGCATAAACTGATCCTAATATGCCGGTGATAATGATCAGGTACCAGAGGGATTGATCCCGCGATAAATTGAATTTCTCCGAGACATCAAACAGGGTTTCAAAATTCAGCGCGCCGGTATATAAAACTACCGGCAACAAAGTTACCACAAACGAAACTATCAGGAGTAAATTGACCAAGGTGTGGGTGCCCTGATCAAAACGCAGTTCCAGGTATTGGGGGATGGTGGTCAGCCCCATTTTTAAGTACCGCGGTATAAAATAAAGCGCACCGATCACCAAAGCTATCGCACTGGTGACTTCCCAGGCCATGACCACAAAACCATGCTTGTAGGCCGATCCATTCATGCCGATCAGGTGTTCGGTAGAGATATTGGTCAAAAGCATGGAGATGGCGATCAAGGTAGACCCCAAGGTCCTGCCGCCCAGGAAGTAACCGGTGGCAGAGCTGATACGGTTGTCACGCAGCTTGTACCAGGTGAAAACACCGACCGCGATGGTAAATAATAGAAAGGTAAGGATCGCCTGCATGAGCTTGGATTATGGTGCTTGGTCAATAATATTTTTGAGTGGATTTATGTTCGTGTAGTTGTTTAAACGCTTTTTTTACTTTTGGCAAGGAAGAGGTTTCAGCCACCGGCACTTCCCACCAGGCAAATCCGCCAAGACGGTGCTCCAGGTCCGTTTCTACATAAATAACCGTAGTGTTCGGCAACGTTTTGGCCTTTTTCAAAGCTTTCTTAAGGTCATCAATCGTTTCCGCTTTGATGACCGTGGCACCTAGGCTAGCGGCATTGGCGGCCAGATCCACTGGAAGGGTTTGACCCTCCAGCAATCCGCTCTGATCATTGCGATACACATATTTGGTGCCGAATCCTTCGGTACCGAGGGATTTTGACAAGCCGCCGATGCTGGCAAAACCATTGTTATTCAACAATACAATGATCAGTTTTAGTTTTTCCTGCACCGAGGTAATGATTTCCTGGCTCATCATCAGATAACTGCCATCACCGACCATCACATAGATTTCCCGCGAGGGGTCAGCCATTTTGGCCCCCAGTCCACCGGCTATTTCGTAGCCCATGCAGGAATAACCATATTCAAGATGGAAACCTTTTGGATTTCGCGTGCGCCACAATTTATGCAGGTCGCCGGGCAAACTTCCGGACGCATTGACCACCATATCGTTAGCTGCGCTGGCATGGTTTACTGCCCCGATCACTTCACCCTGACTCAGGGGTACGCCATGATTAAGGTTGTACACCGCTTCCACCTGTTTGTCCCAATCCCGGTTAAATTTTTCCACCTTTTTGCGGTAAGCCGGGGCAACCTGATAATCTTTAATAAGTGGTATCAATTCCTGGAGGACTGCTTTTGCATCTCCGATCACCGGTATAGCGGAGTGTTTATACGCATCAAATTCAGCCACGTTGATGTTGATAAACCTTACGCCTGGATTTTGAAACGCCGCCTCGGATATCGTGGTAAAGTCGCTGTAACGCGTGCCGATACCGATCACTACATCCGCTTCACTGGCTATGCTTATAGCGCCTGGTGTGCCGGTTACCCCGGCGGCCCCCAGATTTTGAGGCTCGTTATAATTCAGACTACCTTTACCGGCAAAGGTTTCTGCAACCGGAATTCCCGTCGAATTCACCATTTTTTTCAGTTCGGCAGAAGCTTCGGAATACAATATACCGCCACCGGCAATGATCAAGGGTCTTTTAGCTTTTTTAATCAGCTCTGAAGCTGCCAGAAGGGCTTTTTTATCCGGACGATTGCGGGGGATAGACCAGACCCGTTTATGAAAAAAATGCCCCGGATAGTCAAAGGCTTCCGTTTGTACATCCTGTGGCATACTCAGCACGACTGCTCCGGTGTCAGAGGGTGAAGTTAACACACGCATGACTTCCGGCAGCGAGGCGATCAATTGTTCGGGACGGTTGATGCGATCCCAGTATTTGGCTACCGGCTTAAAACAATCGTTGACCGAAATATCCTGTGTGGATCCGTTTTCTAATTGTTGCAATACCGGAGCCACCTGGCGGTTGGCGAAAATGTCACCCGGCAACAACAACACCGGTATACGGTTTATGGTGGCCGTAGCGGCACCGGTGACCATGTTGGTAGCCCCTGGTCCGATGGAGGTAGTACAAATTAAAGCCCCCAGGCGGTTTTTGGTTTTGGAATAGGCAATGGCTGTGTGTACCATGGCCTGCTCATTCCGGCATTGATAATATTTCATTTGCGGGTATTCCATTAGAGCCTGTCCAATCCCGGCCACATTGCCATGTCCGAAAATACCAAAGCACCCACCAAAGAAAGGCTGCTGTCGACCATCCCGTTCCACATATTGGTTGGCTAAAAACAGGATCAGAGCCTGGGCTGTGGTTAATCTTTTTGTTTCCATGTATTTATATTTGCTTCGATCATGTTAAATCAATTCGTTAAAACCCTCCACGGGAGTGTATTAGATCCAGGACCTGCTCGAGGGAAGGCATATCGTTGGCACACCCCGGTTTTTGGACCACCCAGGCTCCACAGGCATTTCCCATCCGACAGGCTTTATACCAATCCCATCCCTGCAAATGACCGTAGATAAACCCACTGGCAAAGGCGTCTCCGGCGCCTAAAACATTCAATATATCCACCGGAAAACCAGGTACATCTTGCACATGGGATTCCGGCCGGTGAATGGTGACCCCTTTCGCACCCTTTTTTACGATCAGCACTTTAACCCCGGTAGATAAAATCTTGGTTATGGACAGGTCCAGATTGCCGCTGACTTTAGGTGCTGAAATTTGTTGATGAGCGATGGTAACCTGCCCGCTATCCTGAAGAGTAGCAGCCAGAATCTCTTCTTCTGTACCTATAGCGATATCAACTTTGGGCAATAAGGCCCGCACCATCAACCCAAATGAACGGATGTCCGGCCACTGATCAGCCCGGAAGTCAATATCCATGAGCACCGGGACATGATGCTCCGCAGCTTGCTCAACAGCATAAAACACTGCACTGCGGGAGGGTTCTTTGTTTAAGGCGGTGCCCGATACTTCTATCATTTTATATTGCTGCACCTGGGCTGCGATGACGTGGTCTATGGTGATTTGACTGTCCGCAGCATTGTCCCGGTAAAAAACCAATGGGAAGCGGTCAGGCGGTTCAATACCCAACACCACAGCACTGGTCCTGGCGCCGGCAATGCGCGGAATACAGCGGGTGTTAACACCTTCCTTGTTTAAAAAATTCAGAATGAAGTCCCCGGTTTTGTCCTGGCCCACGCCGGTTAATAAAGTAGCCTGCAAGCCCAACCGTTGCGCACCGACAGCAATATTTAAGGGAGAACCACCGACAAAAGCGTTAAACCCCCGGATATCCACAAAGTCTGCACCGATATTCTGCGAGTACAAGTCTAACGAACAACGGCCAATGGTAAGGATATCCATGACTTAGTTTATGTTTTGATCATTCATGGCCGCAGTCACCAGCGGTATTCGTGGATCTTTTCTTTTCCAACTGTCGAAGATCCACACTTGTGATGGATCCGGCGTATTGGCTAAAGATTGATCACTGCCGGCCAAGAAATTCAGGTAATAACAGTGGTAGCCATGTTGTGCCACCACGGGATGGTACCCTTCCGGCACCAGGACCGCATCATTGGTTTTTACTTTCATAATCTCATTCAGTCTCCCGTCAGTGGTATAAACCTGCTGGATGGCGCTGCCCTCCGGCTGCTCAATTTTATAAAAATAAATTTCTTCCAGATCGGCTTCCAGAACTTGGCCGGAACCATCGACCTTGCGTTGGTCATGTTTATGCGCTGGATAGGAACTCCAGTTGCCCGATGGCGTATATACTTCTACAGCTACCAGCCGGTGACAACCAAATCCGGGTTCGATTAAACTGTTGATTTGCCTGGTGGCGTTATCTCCTCCGCGTATTTCGATAGCTGATTCGGCAGGTACCTTTAAACGGGCTGGGTAATCCTCAGCGCTAAACACCCATCCGTAGGCGATATCCAGAACCTCACTGGTGGCTGTCAGGGTAAACTGGGTGTGGCGCGGCAGGTAAAGCGTGTGGGCAATCCCGGTAAATACGCTGGTTCGCCCATTATGAGTTTCCCAATTGCCTTTGTCGCTATCTACCCGAAAATTGCCACTGAGGACTATCAGACCGTACTCGTTCTCCTTTGTGTTGGTGGTCCATTGTTCCCCCTTACGCATCAGGCGGGCTTCCATGTTCAGGTGCGTCCACCCGGCTTCAGAGGCGAGGACGCGTTGATAGACCCCGGGACCGGATATGGCCTCTCTTACCAAGGGATATTTATTGCTTTTTTTCATGATTTTGTCGCTGGTATGTTTTTAAGTGGATTAGACTATTTGCCGGCTTAAGTTAATGGAGTCCGTCTGATTAAAAAAATGGGATTTGTTTTTACAGCCCAGCACATCAAATCTTTTAGACATAAAATTTATATAAGCCTCCATATATTTTTTTCCGGGAACGATAGGGTCAAATTGTTCCGGTGTAGTGTAAAAAAACTCCCGGTGTACCCGGGTCCATAATAATCGCAAGTCGGTAGCGATATTTACTTTGCACACGCCCAAAGGTATGGCAGCAACCAGTTGATGGTCAGGGACTCCTGAGGCATCTTTTTTTATCCGTCCCCCAAACTGATTGATTTTTTCTACTTCTGCTTTATCTACAGCCGAGCTGCCGTGCAGTACCAGGGGAAACCCGGGTAAGGCGGCTTGAATGTCCGCCAGTCGTTGCAGCTGCAGACCTTGACTTCCACTGAATTTATAAGCGCCGTGACTGGTGCCCACCGCCACCGCCAGACTGTCACAGCCCGTACGTCGTACAAATTCCGCCGCCTGCTGTGGATTCGTGTAAAAGGCGTGTTTTGCCGCTACCTCCAGATCATCTTCCACGCCACTGAGCACACCGAGCTCGGCCTCTACCACGATATTTTTTTGGTGGGCCGCTTGCACCACACTCGCTGTACGCCGCACATTTTCTTCAAAGGGATCATGGGAAGCATCAATCATCACGGACGTGTACCCTTCATCCAGCGCAGAGGATATGGTTGCTTCGAAGCCATGATCCAGGTGCAAAGCATATATCACCCGGTGATAAATTTGGGCCGCCGCCTCTACCATCGAGGTAAGCATAACAGGATGCGCATATTGGCGGGCAGCCGGGGTAATCTGAACAATAATGGGCGCAGCGTATTTTTCAGCAGCGGCAAATAATCCATGCACTTGCTCCATGGTAAATACATTTACCGCCGCAATGGCATAACGGCCATAACAGTCAGCATACATGGTGGCAGGAGAAATTCGCATGGATTTATTTTTTATTTTTTGCTTTTAACATACAAACAGA